>JASFOJ010000005.1:0-65108 GCA_050116575.1 Gammaproteobacteria bacterium
GTCGGGTTCGGTGTTTTGTTCGCCCCAGGTCATGGTGCCCAGGCAAATCGCGCTGACACGGATATCGGTATGACCAAGTTGGCGATATTCCACAGAATTCCCCCACGTGCTAACGGTTGTTAAGACGGCTATTATCGAAACTGTTGTTTGTTGCAACTTTCGCAACCACAACAGCCTTCACTGTACTGTTGCAACTGCGCAGCGCCCGCCGCGTGCAGCTCACTAATATGATGTTAAACGCGGCTGCTTTGTTGTTATTAAGTATTGAATGGGGCAATGGCAATGCCCATGCCCGATGTTAGACACAATTGTACCTACTTTGTGCCGTGGTTCCAGTTGTTTCATGGGATCTGTCGCGGTGAAGGGCTGCAGATTGGATAATTCGATATGAAAAACCGGATAATAGGCGCCGCGAGGTTGGGGATATGCACCCGCTTATGGCGGGCTTTCGATGGGCCGGGGGGTGCCATTGTCGTCGACGGCCACATAGGTCAACGTAGCTTCGGTTACCTTGACGCAGATGCTGCGGTCGGGGTAGCGCTCGGCATAAACTTCCACGAAAACCGTTAACGAGGTGGTACCCACTTTCACAACCTTTGCGTAACAACTGATCAGATCGCCCACGTAGACCGGCTTGTGAAACTGAAAGGAATTCACTGCCACGGTTACCGTGCGGCCCCTGGCGCGGCGGCTGGCGGGAATACTGCCGGCCAGGTCCACCTGCGACATAATCCAGCCGCCGAAAATGTCACCGGCGGCATTGGTATCCATGGGGCGTGCCGGCAGGCGCATGGTAGGATGCTCCTCGGGTAACGGCACATGATCACTGTCCTGGTTCATACCGGTTTGTGTCCTTCATACAGGCGGTCGATGACCGGCTGAAAACGGTGGTGAATTTCCCCGCGTTTGAGTTTCATAGTGGGCGTGATCAATCCATTTTCAATCGTCCAGGGGTCCAGGGTTAATGCCACGCGGCGGATCTGCATGTATCCCGGAAACGCGCGCATATGGCCGTTTATCCGCTCGATGATGGCATTCATGACGGTGTCGTTTTGCAGCGATGTTTCGTCGGCTTCAATCCCTAATGAGCTGGCGAATTCAGGCCACAGGTCCGGGTTTAAAACCACGAGGGCGCAAAGAAAGGGGCAATTGTCACCGATTACCATAATCTGGTCGATGAGATTGTCCGTACCCACCGCCATTTCGAGATCGGCCGGTGGTGCTTTCTTGCCGTTGGACAACACGATGATTTCCTTCAGGCGGCCGGTAATGTAAATCCGTTTGTTCTCGATGCGGGCCTTGTCGCCGGTATGCAACCAGCCGTCCTTGTCGATGATGGCCTCGGTGGCTTTCGGATTGTTCCAGTATCCGAGCATGTTACTGGGGCTGCGGGTGAGCAGTTCTTCGTTGTCGCCAATACAAACCTCAATGCCTTCCAGTGGTTCACCGATACTGGCCGGATCGTTGTTGTCGGGGCGGTTGGCGCCGATTATGGGGCTGGTTTCAGTCAGGCCGTAGCCCTGGATCAGGTTCAGTCCCAACCCGATAAAGGTCCGGGCCACTTCATTGGACAGGGGAGCGCCGCCGCAAACGGCCAGCCGCAACCGTCCCCCCAATTTAGCCATGATTTTGTTGGCGACTAATGCCTTCATTAGCGGCCACATCAGGTAAGTGTTTTCGGGGTGCTGGAACCGGTGCCAGCCCAGTTCTACGGCTTTGTGAAACAGATTGCGGGCAAATTCGGACTTGGTTTCCAACTGGGCGGTAATTTTGCCGTATACCCGTTCATAAATTCGCGGCACGGAAACCAGCACCGTGGGTTTTATGGTTAACAGGTCTTCCGCCAGTTCCTGTACCGAACGGGCGAACGCCATGGTTGAGCCGCACATCATGGGGATGTAGTAACCTACGGTACGTTCGAACATGTGGGACAGCGGCAGGAAGGACAAAAACAGGTCTTCCCGGTAGATGGCAATACGCTGCACGGCGGCGTTGGCGTTAAACAGGATGTTGCGATGACTGAGCATCACCCCCTTGGGACGTCCCGTGGTGCCCGAGGTGTAGACAATGGTGGCCAGGTCGTCGCGGTTTGCGCGGTAGGTCTGCAACGGCGGCTGATGGTTTTCGTAGGTTTGCACGGAATTATCCACCCACTCATCGAATTGCATCAGGCGCGCGAAGTTGCCACTGTGTTCGCAACGTTGCAGGGTAAGCAGCCGGGTCAGGCCGCCAATTTGGGAGGCGATGCCGGACAGGTTATTCAGGTCCTGCTGGCCTTCAATCAGCAGCGCTTTAACGCCCGCATCCTGCAGCACATAGGAAACATTGTCGACGCGGTCGTTGGTATACAGCGGTACTACGACCAGGCCCAGGCCCAGTGCGGCCTGTTCGAACTGAATCCATTGCGGGCAATTGCGTAACATAATCGCCACGCGGTCGCCGGGTTGCAGGCCGTCACCGGCCAGTGCCGCCTGGATTTGGGCGACCCGGTCGGCGGTTTCCTGCCAGGTAATGTCCTGCCAATCCTGTTTGTCATGATCGTAAAATCGGAATGCGATGTTGTCCGGTGTGCGCCGCGTACGTTCCCGTAACAATCCTCCCAATGTGCCGATACGTTCGAACTGGATAACATCCGAAGTACTAGAGCTCGTTACTAGCATATTCTCGATCTCTTACTACGCTCAATTGCGGTTCCTTGCCGGGTTTCCAACCTGCGTCGGGTTTGAAACGTTGGCCATGTTTTTCTTCTAATTCAACCAGTTTGCGGTGTAGTGTATCAGTACCCTGTTGATCTATATAGTGCATCGGCCCGCCGCGGAACGGCGCAAAACCGGTACCAAAGATAATGCCGGCATCCAGCAGGTCCTTGTCGGCAACCACGCCTTCGCGCAGGCAGGCGATGGCTTCGTTGACAAAACGCAACATTAACCGGTCCTGGATATCGGAAGGCCGGAAGTCCGACTTGCCGGCCTTGGCGTCGGTGGGCTTGCCCTTTTTGTAATGATAGAAACCACGGTTGGTTTTTTTACCCAGGTGTCCTTCATGGACCAGTGTTTTCAGCCGCTGTGGGACTTCCATGTGGGTGGTGGCCGACAGGTTTTCAGCCACCGACAGGCAAATATCCAGACCCACGGTATCGGCCAGGGCAATGGGTCCCATGGGCATGCCAAAGCCTGTTGCTGTCGTATCGATGACCGGTGCCTTGATGCCTTCCGATTCCAGGATCACCGCTTCCACCAGGTAGGGCATTAATACCCGGTTGACCAGGAAGCCCGGTGAACTTTTCACGGGTAACGGCAGGCGGCTGATATGGCGGGTAAAGGCGGCGGCTTTGTCCAGCACGTCCTGGCGCGTGTTGTCGGCACTGACAATTTCCACCAGTTGCATCATAGCCACGGGATTAAAAAAGTGGATGCCCACCAGGCGGCCGGGATCCTGCAGCGCTTCGCCCAGTTGTTCCAGGGGAATGCTGGAGGTATTGGTGGCCAGCAAAGCATCGGGTTTGATCACCGGTTCAATCTCGCGGTACAAGGATTGTTTGGCTTCCTTGTCTTCAAAAATGGCCTCGATAATGACATCGGCGTGGGGAATGCCCAGGCCGTCCATGTCGGGAACCAACCGGTCCATGGCGGCTTGTACCAGCAAACGGTTTTTGAGTTTCTTTTGATAGAGCTTGTTGGCGTTTTTAAATACACGGGCGATATTCTTTTCCTGCCGGTCCTGGATGGTGACCTGGAATCCCTGCAGGGCGCACCACGCGGCAATGTCACCGCCCATAACGCCGGCGCCGATGACGTGAATACGCTGCGGCGTAAACAGTTTTTTGTCCCCCAGCGACTTCAGGCGGTCCTGCAGAAAGAAAACCCGTATCAGGTTTTGCGCGGTATCGCCCACCACCAGCTTGGACAGGGATGTTTCCTCGCCCTTGAGCATTTTGTCGCGGTTGCCGGCGTGTTTTTCCCACAGCTCAATAAGGGCGTAAGGCGCGGGGTAGTGTTGCTTGGGTGCCTTTTTGGCAACCTGGTTGCGGAAGACTTTCGCCAGCAACGGCCGCGCAAGCGCGTGGTTGGTGAGTTTCTTCCAGCCTTTGAGTTTGTGGCGCGGCGGTTTGTTGTTAATGACATCGGCTGCGGCCTTGCGCAGGTGACGTTCGGCCACCGTGTAGTCGATCATGCCCATCTTTTTCGCCGACCGGGCGCTGACCGCGCGGCCGGTTAACATGATATCCATGGCCGCCGGTGCGCCGATCAACAACGGCAGGCGCATGGCACCGCCGAACCCGGGGTGAATGCCCAGCTTGATTTCCGGCAGGCCGATTTTTGTCGACGGATCATCGAGGGCGATGCGGTATCGGCAGGCCAATGCCAGCTCGTAGCCGCCGCCCATGCAGAAGCCGTGAATAAGGCAAACCGTGGGAAAGCGCAGCTTTTCAATGCGGTTGAAGATACTTTGTCCGTGACGGATAAATTCAGCGGCCTGTTCAGTGTTCTGCGCCGAGGCGATCACCTTGATATCGGCACCGGCAATAAATCCGTTCTTTTTGTCGGAAAGGATGACCAGGCCCTTCGGAGTATCGCCTTCCAGTTCGGTGATGATCTCGTCCAGCTCGTTGAGCATGTCCTGCGACAGCGAGTTGGTAGATTCCCCGGCTTTGTCCGCGTGCAACCAGGCGATAGCGTCAGCGTCGGTTTCCAGGTGCCAGTGTTGGTATTGTTTGCTCATAAATTCACTCCGTGGCGGTTTCGGTTTCGCGTTCCACTAGCATGGCACCACCCTGGCCTCCCCCGATACACAGGCTGGCGATGCCCCGTTTGGCATCGTTGCGTTTGAGCACGTGTAATAAATGCAATACGATACGCGCGCCGCTGGCGCCCACGGGATGACCCAGGCTGATACCACCACCATCGACGTTGAGCTTGTCCTGGTTCAATTCACCAATAGCGCCGCGGCTTTTTAATTCTTCGCGGCAGAACTTGCTGTCTTTCCAGGCTTCGATATTAGCGAGGATTTGCGCGGCAAATGCCTCGTTAATTTCCCAGTAATCCACGTCGTCAAGCTTGAACTTGTGACGTTTTAAAATCGGGGTCATCGCATAGACCGGTCCCAGTCCCATTTGCGCCGGGTCCAGTCCCGCCCACTCACTGTCGATAATTTTGCCCATTACCGGCAGGTCGTATTTTTCCACCATGGTTTCGTTGGTGAGGATTAGCCAGGCGCAGCCGTCGGTCACCTGAGCACTGTTGCCGGCGGTGACGTTGCCGAAGGGTTTGTCGAACACCGGTTTGAGCTTGCCGAGCTTTTCAACGTCAGTGTCACGGCGCAGCCCGTCATCCTCCATATAGAAGTTGCCATTGGTGTCATACAAGGTTTCGATTTCCTTGAGCTGGCCATGGTCAAGGGCATTGGCCAGCCGCTGGTGACTGCGAGTGGCGTAGGCGTCCATCATTTCACGGTTAATGCCAAAGCGGTGAGCCAGTATTTCCGCGGTCTGGCCCATGGACAAGCCAACCACCGGGTCGGTTAATCCCCGCAGTAACCCAATGACCGGTTTAAGATGCGCGGGACGTAACTGGCCCAGGGTTTTTATACGAGCGCCAACGGTCTTTGCCCGCATCCATTGTGACAGCCAGGCCACCATGGAATTGGCGAGCAATACCGGCGCATGGCTCATGGCTTCCACGCCACCGGCCAATACCAGGCTGGAGCGGCCCATGGCAATATTCTGTGCGGCGCTGTCCAGTGCCTGCAGTCCGGAAGCGCAGTTGCGCTGCACCGTCCAGGCAGGCACGTGTTCACTGCACCCCAGGCGCAACGCGGCAACCCGGGCGATATTGGCTTCGTCCGGACCGGGCATGACGCAACCCAGCACCACTTCATCGATGGCCGAGATCTCGAAGGGCTGGCGGGCCAGTAACGGCCTGGCGGTCATCACCGCCAGGTTGGCGGCAGTAAATGGTCCGGGTGCACCTTTGGCTTTTAAAAACGGGGAACGACTACCGTCAACGACAAACACTTCATGGAGGGTTTTTCGTTTCTGGGTCATTTAGGCATACTCCTTTGCTCGATAGGCTTGCGCCTGCTGAGCCAGTTCTGCGGGTTCAAAATCATCCACGGTTAACGCTTCACGTTGTGCCTGGTCGGCTTTGCGTAGCAGCTCCGCATCCTGTTCGTCGATCAATGCGGCCTGTAGCGCCTGGTCGATTTGTTGCGCGCGCTGGTAGGCGGTCACGTGGCCGGTTTGCAGCGCGGCGCGAAGTTTTTTCTCGGCGGCGTCGGCAGCAATAACACATTCCATGGCATATTCCAAACGGCCAACGGGTTCGGTGGTTTTACTTTGATCATCCGCGGGTAAAAACATGCCATGGGTCAATCGCTCTCGGGCCACGGTGTGTTGCAACATCAGGCGGGTGACTTTCTGGTCCAATACATCACCGGGTCCGGAAAATTGCTTGCCCAACGGAAACACCAGGCGTCGCAGAATCCAGGCCACGGGACGGTTGGGAAAGTTTAATAAAAACCGGTCGAGGCTTTGTTGCATGGTCCGCAACGAATGTTCACACCACCACCGAAGCAAGGGTAAATCCTCTGCGTGCTGCCCCTGGTCGTAGTACTGTTTCAACACCGCCGATGACAGATACAAGTGGCTTAATATGTCGGCCAGCCGGCCCGACAGTTTTTCCTTGCGTTTTAGATCGCCGCCCAGGGTCAGCATGGCCATATCGCTGACGAAGGCAAAGGCCGAGGAAAAACGCGTCAGTTGCCGATAATAGCCGGCGCTGCCGTCGGAGACCGGTGAGCGTACCAGGCGTGCCCCGGTCAGTCCCAGCCACAAACTGCGCAGGGCGTTGCTCAAAGTGAAGCCCACGTGGGCGAAAAACGCGTCGTCGAAATCCCGCGATGCCTGTTCGTCATCGGTATTGTGGGCGGCTTCCATCTCCTTCAGTACGTGGGGATGACAGCGAATGGCGCCCTGGCCGAAGATGATCATACTGCGGGTGAGAATATTGGCGCCTTCCACGGTGATACTGATAGGGATAGACTGGTAGATACGTCCCAGCACATTGCGCGGGCCCAGGCAGATTCCGCTGCCGCCATGAATGTCCATGGCGTCATTGACCACCGAGCGCATGGACTCGGTGAGGTTATACTTGACGATAGCGGAAATCACCGACGGGCTTTCGCCGTTGTCGATGGCCGATGCGGTCAGGGTGCGGGCGGCATCCATCATGTACGCTGTGCCCCCGATTCTTGCCAGCGCTTCCTCCACGCCCTCGAACCGGCCAATGGGGGTTTTAAATTGTTTGCGCACCCGGGCATAGGCACTGGTGAGCCGGCTCACCAGTTTGCCGGCGCCGGTACTCAACGCGGGCAGGGAAATAGAGCGTCCGGCGGCCAGGCATTCCATTAACATGCGCCAGCCCTGGCCGGCGCGCTCGCGGCCACCGATGATCCAGTCGATGGGAATGAACACGTCCTTGCCCCAATTGGGTCCGTTCTGGAACGCACTGTTTAACGGAAAATGCCGGTTGCCGATTTCAACGCCCGGCGTGTCGGTGGGGATCAGGGCGCAGGTAATACCCAGTTCTTCCTTATCACCCAATAAATGGTCGGGGTCGTAGAGTTTGAACGCCAGTCCCAGCACCGTGGCAATGGGCCCCAGGGTGATATAACGCTTTTCCCAGTTAAGGCGAATACCCAGTACATCCTGTTCGCCGTTGAATTCCCCTTTGCATACGATACCGGTATCGGTCATGGCGGCGGCATCACTGCCGGCCTCCGGCGAGGTCAGGGCGAAGCAGGGTATTTCGATGCCTCTGGCCAGGCGTTGCAGGTAATGATCTTTCTGTTCTTCGGTGCCGTAGCGCAGCAACAGTTCCGCCGGGCCCAGGGAATTGGGTACCATAATAGTGACGGCGGCGGTAATGGAACGGCCCGCCACTTTCATCACCACCGTGGAATGAGCCAGCGCTGAAAACTCCAGACCGCCGTAGCGCTTGGGGATGATCATGGCGAAAAAGCCCTTGTCCTTCAGGAATTGCCACACTTGCTCGGGCAGGTCGTGGTCGTGGTGGGTGATCTGCCAGTCATCCAGCATACGGCAAAGTTCGTTTACCGGACCGTCAATAAATGCCTGTTCGTCTTCGCTTAAGTGCGAAATGTGAGTATTGAGCAACCGGGACCATCTCGGTTTACCGCTGAACAGTTCGCCATCCCACCATACGCTGCCGGCATCCAGCGCCTCGCGCTCGGTTTGCGACATGGTGGGTAAAATTTTGCGGAACATTGCCAGTGCCCGGTCGCTGATCAGCCGGCGTCGCCAGGTTTTAACATTGAGGGGAATGGCAATGGCAAGAAACACGATCCATGCGATTCCCTGGATAAAGGGCGGCGATCCGGCGAATTCCTGCCAGAACAGGACGTAGATGGCAACGATAATGGTGGCGGGCAGCAGTGAGATCCTGAAATAAAACAGTGATCCCATTGTTGCAATGAATAACAATAACCAGAAGCTGGTAGCCATAGTATTTGCCTTTAATGTGACTGGTTAAGCTTTGCCGGCGCGGGGTTGATCCGGTTCCGGTTCGATTTCCGCATCGACAATTTCGTCATTATCCGATGTTTCAGTTACTGAAACACTAGATGATGATTTCACTAACTGTTGCGCCAGGGGTTCGGCTCCGCTGATATCCGCATCGGGAACCGGAATAAAGCAGTCATGCTCGTCATTGCAAATCACGCCATCCTGATCCCAGGGCAGCTGCCGGTAAACGGCCAGGTCATTGAGGCCCAGCAATGGGTACTTGATGATTTCGAAATAGGGGGAATAGTCAAAATCACGGGGCGTATATAGCCGCGTGTTGCGTTTGAACAGGCGTAAGCCGTTTTGGGTTTTGTGCACCACGGGCAGAATGGGAAAATGCACGGAACTGAACGCATTGGCGATCATGGTGGAGCAGACCGTTCTGGTTGACTGGCCGGCGTTGTGTTCAAACAGGCTGGAACGCCAGCGGCGTGGTATAAAACCGTACGGTAACAGGAAACGGCCCAGGTCCAGCAGTTGCCGGACATCGTATTCCCGGCCCAGGTGTTTAATGGAGTGGGCAATAACCTGTTGCGCATCCTGGGGCGAGAGCCCGGTGGGCCGGCAGATGCGCAAATGGTCGTTAGCGTATTTATTAAGTGGTGCGATAATAGTGCCCTCGCCCAGCAACGGCTCAATGATGAGTTGATCTTCGGGGTCGCCGTCGTATAACCAGCTGACGTGTTCCCGCACGTTGGGGTCGGCAATATCCACCTGACGACCGATATAAAGTGCCGAGTGGGTCCAGACGCTTTGAGTGATGGTTTTGATGACATCGCTGACCCTCGACCGACCTTCGACCAGTAGAACGTCGCAGGGGCGGATCTCGAAACTCAGACGTTCAAAATCACACGGCGGGACACTGGTTGCGTTGCCTTCGTACGTCAACCAGTTGATCATCTTATCAGCTAACCATTTGAATGGTTTCATGTTTATCCGCTATTGAAAATCCCGGCCAGTATTTGTTCGGCTGGGTGAATTAAAAAAAAGGTTCTTTACTCTAACTATAGTTAGCGGCCAAAGGCTTTTCACACTGTCATTGAAAATAACGATTTTTTTCATTTTCGAAGCATGACGGGACGTAATATGGTCAACCTGGGGTCATTGGTTTACCGGCCCAGCTGCCGGTACGCGGGTAATAAAATAACATATAAAACAAGAAATTAACTATTTTGTTTAACCTTTATCGCGTTGCCTCGGCAGTAGTCGCAGTTTGATCGTCTGGTTAGACTCTCCGTCGCTGGAAAAATTTACAAGTTCAGGGCCGGGAAGCCCTTATTGATTCTTCAACGTCCACGATAGTGGCGTAATCCATATGACCACGGAATCTAACGGTGCGGATCTGGAATTGATCATTGTGTGGAGAAATGATTTTCAGGGTGCAATCACTGCATGTATACAGGCATGACTCAAACACGCGCCGGTTTTTGCAATAATACTGGGTCTTACTGCCGGGACGCTGGCGCAAACGTTTAAAATCGTTAATGCTCATCCCGGCTACCGCCTGGTTATAAAATAACGCGTTGACGATGTTATAAGGCTTATCTCGGAAAGCGAACACCGTGTCCTGCGGTGTGCGGGTCAGGGTTTTCACTACCACGGGATTATTGCCTTTTCCCTGCAGAAAATGTGTTTGTTGCTTCGTTATAAAAACAGACGCACATTGTGTGCAATTTTTACGACACTGATTAACGATTTTCTTGTCACACCAGTAGACGGCGTTGTTGCGTTTCGGTCCATAGGGATAAGTATGGGTCGCTGCTTTGACTTCTGTAAGGTTCATGCCCGTGACCACATCGCCTGCTACGATTTCATTATAAAAGCGGGTTTTCAGTGCCGGTTTTTCCCGGCTGACAGGCTGCTTGTCCGGATAGCTGCGTTTGAGGTACTGATCTTTTTTCAGTTTTTCCTCATAAACCGGATCCGTGGTGGTGCAACCGGTCAACAGTATTACCAGCATCAATGCGATCGTAATCAGCGTTCCCTGTTGAGAGCTCGTCACAATAATTAATAGCCTGAATAGAGTTAGAATCCTTTTGTTATCGGCGTTATGATAAATACCGTTTTGTTAATCCCGTCACAAAAAACCAAACTGGTTGATTGTGTGTCACTGCCGCTAACCAGGAAAACAGTAGCGCCGCTAACAGTAACCACAAGAATAGCAACCATATAAAGCAACAATAATACAAACAATAACAATACAAAGTAAAAAAACAACAAGATAAACTAACAACAACAAAAGGTGTTTCGTCATAATGTTAGCTGAAACTGTGATTGCCGCAATGGTGACTTACGTGGTGATGGTGGCGGCGGTGTACTGGCACCGTTTGCGGCGGTTCCACGTTACGGTCATGGTAACCATCATGCTGTTTGATCTGGCGATGCCGTTTTATCTTTACGCCAACCGGGATTGGAAAACCCGCCTTATCGATGATGGCGACATATTGTCTTTTCTGGTATGGACCCATTTCGGGCTGCTGATTGCGTTGTTTGTGCTGTATTTTATTCAGGCATTGGCAGGGCGAAAGTTACTAGGTGGCGACCAAAGTGCCCGGGCGGAGCATAAGAACGTGGCCAAGGGGATATTGCTGGTACGGGCGCTGGTGATCATCAGCGGCGCTTTGCTGGTGCAGCCGGTATCGGGCAACTAGCGTGATCAAATAATCAGTGCAGTAAAAAAAGAACGGGCCGGAGCCCGTTCTTTTTAGTGTTGTGCGCAAGGAGCACTGACCGGGTAATGGCGGGTCAGGCTTTCTGTTTCTTTTCGATCATGTCGTGAATCAACGGCGTGAGGATAATTTCCATGGCAAATCCCATTTTGCCACCCGGCACCACGATGGTGTTAGGCCGTGACATGAATGAGTTGTGGATCATGTTGAGCAGGTACGGGAAATCCACCCCCGATTGTTTGGGGTCACGGAAACGAATCACCACAAAGCTTTCGTCAGGTGTTGGAATATCGCGTGCAATAAACGGGTTGGACGTATCAACGGTGGGTACGCGTTGGAAGTTAATGTGCGTACGTGAAAACTGCGGCGTAATGAAATTCACATAATCGGCCATGCGGCGCATGATGGTATCCACGATGGCTTCCGCCGAGTATCCGCGTTGGGCGTTGTCCCGGTGAATTTTCTGGATCCATTCCAGGTTCACAATGGGTACTACACCAATCAGTAGGTCCACCAGTTCGGCTACGTTGACATCCTCTGTTTTGACGCCGCCGTGCAGGCCTTCATAAAACAACAGGTCGGTGTTTTCCGGAATGTCTTCCCAGGGCGTAAATTGTCCGGGACCCAGATTGAGACTTTTATAGGGTTCGGCTTCTTCCTCGCTGTGCAGATAATAGCGGCGTTTGCACATACCACTTTCCGAGTACTGAGCAAAGGTTTCCTGCAACTTGTCGAATACATTCGCTTCCGGACCAAAATGGCTGATGGTCTTGCCCTTTTCTGCATACTTAGCGATGGCTTCTTTCATGGCCTGGCGGTCGTAAGCGTGGTAACTGTCCCCCTCGATTACTGCGGGGACAATTTTTTCGCGGCGGAAAATATGCTCGAAGGCATTTTTAACCGTGGTGGTTCCTGCCCCTGATGAACCGGTGACAGCAATAACTGGATGTTTTACAGACATGAGAACGGTCTCCTAAATGTTGCTACACAATTTGAATTCTTTTCATTAATGTATTTTTAGTCAGTCCGCGCGCTGCGCTAAATCGGTAACCACGTTGCCGGTACGCGGTCGATCGTATTTTGCGGTCGCGGTAATCGTAATTGATTAATTCTGCGTAATACGCCACTGGCGCCATGGGCCAGTTGATTTTATTGATTTTTTGCCGGGAACGATGTCTGTATCCCGCCCGGTTTCAGGTCGAACCGCGAATAATAACGGTTTCCGGGGTGGGATAAAAGCTGAAAAGGCGCCGCTGGGGCAAAACCAGCAGGGGAGTGCGGCGCCGAACACCAGGTGAAACCCGGCTCGGTGGTGATTAGTTATTGTAAAACAACAGGTTAATGAAAATCTTTGGAAAGGTTTTCGAGCACCATGTTTTCCATCCATACATAGGCTTCGTCGGTGCCGGTCTGGTTGAACATGACCATCAATACCACCCATTTCAGCTGGCTAAGGTCGATCTCTTCGGTTTCCAGGGCCATGGCGCGGTCAATGATGTGTTCCCGGCTGGTGGCGTCGATGACGCCCATTTGCTCGAGAAAATGCAGGAAACCCTGGCACTCAACATTCAGTTTACGGGCCTCATCAGGGTGAAAGACGCGTACGGTATCACTGGCGCCGGATGTGGACACCAGGGCATCGTCGTCCTGCAGGCGAACCAGGCCTTCCAGCCATTCAAATGCCTTGGCGATATGATTTTTACCGAATCCTGCTTCGCGTAACAGCGCCTTGAGTTCTTCCGGGTCGGATTGTCGTGCGCTGTCGTCATCGATGTAGTTTTCGAACAGATACATCAATACATCGAATACACTTTGTTTCATTGAAAATTCCTTTGCTCAGAGCCGTGAGTACAGACCCCCTGATGACGTAATCAGCCCGCTCAACTCCAATTCTACCAGCATGGAGGAAATAGACTCCGGCGTCAATCGGGATCTTTGCACCAATGTGTCAACGGAAACCGGTTCGTATGCCATGCAGTCGAGCAGTTGCTGTTGACGGGCGTCGATGGTTTTGCGGGCAGTGGCGCGTAAATCTTTATTATGGTGAAGGTTTTCATTCGATGGCTGCAGTGCGGTGTGCCGATGACGAGCGATAACCGGCGCCAATTCCTGTAAAACATCATCGCCGGTTTCTACCAGTTTGGCGCCTTGCCGGATCAGGTGATGGCAGCCTTTTGCCAGAGGGTTGTGAATCGAACCGGGAATGGCGAACACTTCCCGTCCCTGTTCCATGGCTTGTTTAGCGGTAATCAGTGAGCCGCTTTGCAACGCCGCTTCAACTACCAGGGTACCGGCGCTTAATCCGCTGATGATCCGGTTGCGGCGGGGGAAATTATGCGCCGCCGGCCGGGTGCCAACCGGGTACTCGGAAACCAGTGCGCCTTGCGCGGCAATTTGTTTGGCCAACGGCCGGTTTTTCGCCGGGTAAACGATATCCAGGCCAGTACCGGTGACGGCAACCGTGAGACCGCTGCCTTGCAGGGCGCCGCGATGACTCTCGGTATCGATGCCACCGGCCATGCCACTGTTGATAATCAGTCCGGCCCGGGATAAATGGCGGGCAAATTCAAAGGCGGTCTCGCGCCCGGTATGACCGGGATTGCGGCTACCTACCATGGCCAGCTGGGGGTAATGGAGAATTTCCGGGTCGCCCTGGACGTAAAGTAGAACGGGTGGATCGCTAATCTCCCGAAGCTGCGCCGGATACCAGGAAGATAACAAGGGAATAATATAACAGTCATGCTGCCTGGCCCATTGCAGGTCGCGGTCAATGGCGGTTTGGTCAGGGTCCACCAGCGCGTGGCGGGTTTTCTCGGCAAGCGTGATGTGGGCGAACAGGGTTTTTTGTTGTGGTCCCAGTAGTTCAAGGGGGTCGATTTGCTGGTCCAGTAACGTCTGCAAACGGGCGGGTCCGAAACCGCTGGCGTGATGCAGCGTCAGCCATTGTGTTAACTGGTGTTCGTCCAGGTCGCGTTGGTCAATGATGGCGGCGGTGCTCTGGCTAGTCACGGTACTTGGGCTAGTCACTGTACATTGGTTACGGTGCAAACCGGTCAAAAAATAAGACCGATAAATGACGCTTTTTCTGTTTTGATCAACAATCTTGTTACGGTTTAATCAGGCAGCATCATACCGGCTATGGCGTTTCAGGGAAACGGTCAGATTAGTCAGACTGCCCGTTAATGTTACAACAGTGATTGAGCAATATTACCACGTTATGGCAAGTGGGGCGGGTTCAGAGTATTGGTGGGTTGAGCACAAAGACACCAGGGCGCGAAAGCTATTGAAAATCTTTGCGGCCTGGCGCCTTTGTTTGGATTTCGCTACTGGCGAATATTCTTTGGTAACGATTTAAAAGTCAGGGGTTGCGCACGTAATCGTAAAGGCGCATATCCTTCTCCGATTCCATCACCATGGCGTAACTGAGCCGGTCAAAGGAGCGGATCACCATGACGATGCCGGCTCGCACGTCGGGTAAGGTGATGGTTTCACCACCTTCGCCGGCGCGGGGATCTCGCACGGTGTCACCGGACTGAAACACGGCCAGTACGTGACCGGTTTCGATGCCGTCGCTTTCACCGCGGTTAATGACGATGGTCTGGTATTGGCCGATGCGGGCAACGCCGTCGACTACGTCAATGATCTGACCGTCCACCGGGTTTTCCGGCGGGTGGGGGATAAAGGTCTGGTCGAAACCGTAATCGCGTTTTGGCAACAGGCGGTCACCAATAATCACTTCGCGAGAGGAATTGGTAATCACCAGCGTGGATGGGTCACCAAACTTGGTTACTTTAGCATCTGCCACCTGAATAGCCTCGTAGCCCAGTATATCGCCGGGTTTGGCGCCGGGATTTCGATAAGGATCACCAATGCGGATAATCGTAAAATCCGTATCACCGCCGGCCACCAGGCCACGGACATAAATCACATCATCCTTGCCAGCGATCAGCCGGCCTTCCTCGCTGGCGACGATGTAGGCGGCGTTTTCGATTTCACGCTCCGATACCACTCGCGGATGTCCCAAAAACTGTTCAATGGAGTTTAGCGGGATGGTGGAAATGGGCGTGTCCACCCGGGTGGCGCGCACTTTGGGAGACAGTTTTACGGTGGGTTGACCACGGTCCACCTTGAGCATGGGGCGGCCGCTTTCGTCATACACCAGTGACACCACATCACCGGGATAAATCAGGTGAGGGTTCTTAATCTGCGGATTGAAACTCCATACTTCGGGCCAGCGCCACGGTGTTTCCAGAAACCGCGCGGAGATATCCCACAGGGTATCCCCTTTGACGACAACATAACGTTCGGGGTGGTCTGGGCGTAGTGTAACTTCGTCCGCCATGGCGGAACCCAACATCAGGCATCCCAGTAACCCCAGCAACAGTTTTTTCATGTACATCATGCTTTCTCAGACCATTCCATATTCAAATAATTTCGAGTGTAGTCGAATCCCGATAGTGGCACCAGTGATCCGTTGGATATTAATGACATAGTGACCATCGTTCATCCAGCGCATCCATTTTATTTTCCCGGTGAAACGGGTGGCGGGGAAGGTTCGCGTCCCTGCATTACATTCCTAGCGTAGTGTCTTAATGTAAGACGTTCTTTTGGACGAGATAAACTTTGAGGTTGGCCGTGAAAGATTCTATCTCGCCTATGGGTAGCCACTCAAGGCACTACACTGATAGACAAATTAGCGGTCCAGCATGACGTAACTTAAGTGATTACAATGTCAAATAGCGCAAAGTTTGTTTGAAATGAGATTTTGGGCTCCCATATACCTATAAAGTGGCCATTTTATGGCCAGTATCAGCGTCCCAAAGACATCGAATTCATCAATACCTGGGCTCACCTGTTGCGGATACTCCGAGAGCGCGGCAAGCCGCCGGCAAATGCGGCAAGCGTTTCCTGCCGTGACGCGGTACAATAGCGCTGACAGGAATGGATATGGCATTGATAAATAACTAAAAATCGTAAGGTTTTTGTAATCTTGTGTTTCAGTAATTTTGATTGATGAAAGAGCTCACATGGCACTATTAAACATCCTGCATTACCCTGATCCACGGCTGCGTAAAAAAGCCCTGCCCGTGGAGCACATTGATAAGGGCATTACCCGGCTGGTGGATGACATGCTCGAAACCATGTATGAAGCCCCCGGCATCGGCCTGGCGGCGACCCAGGCTAATATTCAGAAGCGCATTATTGTTATCGATATTTCCGAGGATAAATCCCAGCCCCTTTGCCTTATCAATCCGCAAATCGTGGATAGCGACGGCGAAGAGGAAATGGAGGAAGGCTGTCTGTCGGTACCGGGTATTTATGAAAAAGTAAAACGCGCTGAGCACATCAAGGTGCGTGCCCTGGACAAACACGGCGAGGCTTTTGAAATGGAAGCCGACGGATTGCTGTCCGTGTGTATTCAGCACGAGATGGACCATCTCGAGGGTAAGTTGTTTGTTGATTACCTGTCGGACCTCAAACGTCAGCGTATCCGCAAAAAACTGGAAAAGCTGCGCCAGAAAACCCTGTAGGGAGATTTGTTCGGTTTACCACCGCTTTGCGCCTGCTTGATTGGCCAAAGACGGGAAGTCTCTGTACTTCCAATCACCAGGTATCACCAGGCCGAAGGTTTTGCGCTGTATACTCATGATTCCGGTGAAGATCTTGCTGAGCCCTGTCACCGACGACCACTCACCTTGTTTACGATCAATTGTAAATAGTGACTATCGCGTATACTGCTGATACGTTACGCTTTTTCACTATTTACTATTGGGGCTAGCCATCTACCCATGTCACAGGCACTTAATTTGATTTTTGCCGGTACACCGGAATTCGCCGCCGTGAGTCTGAAAGCGCTCGTGGATTCCCCGCACCGTATTGCAGCCGTCTATACTCAGCCGGACCGTCCTGCCGGCCGTGGTCGAAAACTCAAACCCGGTCCCGTGAAGCAACTGGCCATGGAGCATCAGTTGACTGTGATGCAACCCGATTCATTGAAAGATCCGCAAACGCAACAACAATTGGCCGAATTTGATGCGGATTTGATGATCGTGGCGGCTTATGGATTATTGTTGCCCAAAGCGGTGTTAGCCATTCCAAGGCTGGGATGTGTTAACGTACACGCATCGCTATTGCCGCGCTGGCGCGGAGCCGCCCCTATTCAGCGCGCCATTCTGGCGGGGGACCGCGAAACCGGTATTACCATTATGCAGATGGATGAAGGACTGGATACCGGGGATATGTTGCTCAAGCATACCACCCCCATTGAAAACACCGACACCGCCCAAACGCTGCATGACCGGTTGGCTGTGATGGGTGCGGAAGCTTTACTGCAGGCAGTGCATTTGATCGTCAACGGGACCATGGAACGTGAACCGCAAAATGACGCGCTTGCCACTTATGCCGAAAAGATACAAAAAGCCGAAGCTCGTATCGACTGGCGGCAAAGCGCGTACGATATTCACCGCAAGGTGCGGGCCTTTAATCCGTGGCCGGTGGCTCAGGGTGTCATGGCGGAGCGCACTATCCGTATCTGGCAAGCGCAGGTGATACCAGGGCAGGGCGAAGCCGCACCGGGCACCGTATTAGCCGAATCCCGTGACGGCATCGATGTGATGACAGGCGACGGGATATTGCGCATTACCCGCTTGCAGTTGCCCGGGGGCAAACCGTTGGCGGCGGCCGATTTTGTTAACGCGCAAAGCCTGAAAGGCGGCGTATTTGACAGCTGACTGTCCTGAATCTGACCGGATGTATTGATGAATACCCGTGCCCTTGCCGCTTTGGTGCTTACCGACGTAAATGTCAGCGGCCGTTCGTTGCCGGACGCATTGGCGTCTCATCAGGCTGATGTGGCTGATTCCCGGGAACAGGCGCTGTTACAGGAAATCAGTTACGGGGTAACACGCTGGTGGTGGCGGCTGGATGCCATTATCAGCCAGCTGATGGACAAACCGCTCAAGGCAAAGGACGGTGACATTAAGCATTTGATCATGGCCGGTATCTATCAACTCCACGATATGCGCATACCCGATCACGCGGCGGTTGCTGAAACGGTCAATGCCTGTGCCGCCCTGAAAAAGCCCTGGGCCAAAAAACTGGTCAATGGCGTGTTGCGTAATTATCAACGCCGCAGCGATGCCATTGAACGACAACTGGCGCAGCAGCCGGATGCCGCTTGCAGTCATCCAAGCTGGTTGTTGCGGGAACTCAAGGCGGCATGGCCAGATCAATGGCCGCAGATTGTGGATGCCAACAATACCAAGCCGCCCATGGTTTTGCGGGTCAATGTCCAAAAGACCAGCCGTGACGATTACCTGCAACAATTGCGCGAACAGGGTATCCAGGCGCAAGCGTTTGCCTTTAACGATTGCGGCGTGAAGCTGGCGCAACCGGTGGCGGTGCAAAACCTGCCCGGCTTCTACGACGGGCGAGTGTCGGTACAGGATGGCGCCGCCCAACTGGCCGCGGAGCTGTTACAGCTTGCTGCAGGACAGCGGGTGCTGGATGTGTGCGCGGCGCCGGGTGGTAAAACGGCGCATATACTGGAGCACCAACCGGTACTGTCGGAGTTGGTGGCTGTTGATATCGACGGGGACCGGCTGGCAAAAGTGGACGATAACCTGCAACGACTGGGATTGGCGGCAACATTGATGGCCGGTGACGCGCAGGCGCCGGAGCAGTGGTGGGATGGGCGGCGGTTTGACCGCATTTTGCTGGATGCGCCCTGTTCTGCAACCGGTGTAATACGCCGTCATCCCGATATCAAGCAACTGCGCCGGGCCACCGACCTGCCGCAACTGGTGAATTTACAACACAAAATTTTGACCACAGTCTGGCCCTTACTGGAATCAGGAGGTATGCTTTTATATGCAACCTGCTCGATTTTGCCACAGGAGAACGAGCGGCAGATTGGCCAATTTCTAGCATCTCATCAGGATTCAGAGTTACTGCCCATTGCAGCGCAGTGGGGAACAAATCAGCCGGCGGGCCGCCAGATCTTACCGGGGGAACACGGCATGGATGGCTTTTACTACGCATGTATCCAGAAGAATTAACAAACCGCAGGACTGCCGTTTCGAATGTTATGTGGGGGTTACTGGTGTCAGGCCGGCGCGCGCGGACGTTGGGCCGGGGGCTCATTATGTTGTTGTTGCTGTTGGTCGGTAACAGTACGTGGGCGGCCGGGTTTGCGGTCAATCATGCCGAGATTGTACTGACCAACAAGGTTTACCAGTTAAACGCCCGTCTCACTTTCGATTTTAGCCAGGATGTCATGGATGCGATAGAAAACGGTGTGCCGATGGTGTTGAATCTTGACATAGAAATCATGCGCCCGCGCCGCTATTTTTGGGACGAGGAAGTGGCGTCGTTGGAACAACGCTATCAACTGCAATATCACGCCCTGAGTGAACAATATGTGGTGCGCAATTTAAACAGTGGCGCCCAATACACCTTTTTTTCCCTGACCGCGGCCCTGCAGAAGATCGGTAATGTCGACCATTTGCCTATTATTGACCAGCAATTGCTGAAAAACCGGGAGGCGGATAATTATTACGCGCGCGTTCGTGTGGGGTTGGGCTTCGATAATTTGCCTGTGCCGTTAAAGCTGGATGCGCTGATTTCCAGCAGCTGGTGGCTGGACAGCGACTGGTATCGGCTGGATTTGTAACGCTGCCATGATGACACTATTGCTATCAACCAGGAACCATAACCAATGTCGCAAGTGACATTACTGCTCAAGCGGATTTCCGACAGTTTCTTTCCCGTGCTGGCCATGGGATTGTTCCTGGTGCTGTCCCTGACCCTGCTGAGCGCCGCCACGGAAAACTCGCTGCAATTTGGCCGCCTGCATCTGGTGCTGGTGGTAATCAATGCCCTGGGCTTGATCGTGCTGGTGGGGCTCATTGGCGTTAACTTTATCCGCATGATCCGCAACTACCGGCGCAACGTGGTGGGTTCGCGGCTTACCGCGCGTCTGGTCATCGTGTTCGTGATACTGGCAGTAGCGCCGGTGTCGGTGGTTTATTACTTCTCCCTCGGATTTTTACAGCGCGGTATCGACAGCTGGTTTAACGTGCGCGTTGAGGGTGCCATGCAGGATGCATTGGAACTGAGCCAGGCTTCATTGAATCTGCGCATCCGTGAACTGCTCAATCAAACCCGGGATATGGCGGACAGTCTCACCGATGTGCCCGATGCCACCGTGTTGCTAAACCTGAATGACCTGCGCAGCGAAAGCAACGCCTATGAACTGACCTTGCTGACCGAAAGCGGCCACGTTATTGCGTCCAGCAGCGCCGACACCACCGCCATAATTCCCAGTCAGCCGGACGATGCCATTCTTTCCCAGGTTCGTGCCAACAAAAGTTACGCCGGGCTGGCACCGGTGGGTGATCTGGGATTGCAGATCCGTGTCGCCGTGGCCATTGATTCATTTGAAGCGCCGGCGCAGCAACGGGTGTTATACGCTCTTTACCCTATTCCCGATCGTATCAGCTTGTTGGCGGACAGCGTGCAGTCCGCCTATAGCCAGCACAAGGAACTGGTGTACCTGCGCGAGCCGCTGAAAAACAGTTTTACCCTGACCCTGTCGCTGGTGTTGCTGGTTAGCCTGCTGACCGCTATCTGGGCGGCGTTTTTCTCGGCGCAGCGGCTGGTGGCGCCGGTACGCGTACTGGCGGTGGGCACCCGGGCGGTGGCTGCGGGTAATTACGACAAAAAACTGCCGGTCACCAGCAACGATGAGCTGGGCTCTCTGGTACAGTCATTTTCCGATATGACCCATAAGATCGCCAACGCGCGGGATGAGGCGCAACGCAGTAAAGAACAGGTCGAGCAGGAACGTGCTTACTTGCGTGCCGTGTTGGGCCGTTTGTCATCGGGTGTATTAACACTGGACCGTGATTTGAAAATCCGGGTGGCCAACAGTGCAGCGAGCCAGATCCTGGAAATCGACATGGACCGTACCGTCGGCAGCCGCCTGAAAGTGGTTCAGGGTTACGGTCCCCAGCTCAAGGACTTTGTAGAGGTGTTAAAACGCAACCTGATGCTGGATCAGCCGGAATGGAACGAGCAGGTCACGGTGCGGCGGCGGCGGGGTAACCGTATTCTAATGTGCCGTGGCGCCATGTTATCGTCCGATGACGCTGACCGTGCCGGTTACGTGGTGGTGTTTGACGATGTTACCAAGCTCGTACAGGCCCAGCGCGAAGCCGCGTGGGGTGAAGTCGCCAGGCGCCTGGCGCATGAAATCAAGAACCCGCTAACCCCTATTCAGTTGTCCGCCGAGCGGTTGCGTAAAAAGTATCTGACCCGCATGAAACCGGAAGATGCCGAAGTGCTGGATCGCTCGACCCACACCATTGTGCAGCAAGTGGAAGCCATGAAGGAAATGGTTAAGGCATTTTCCGAATACGCCCGGGTACCCAAACTGCAATTGCAGCCGCTTAACATCGAAATGCTAATTAATGAAGTGCTGGACCTGTACCGCGACGATGAGTCGGGCGTTAAATTCACGATTAGTATTGATGCCGACGTACCCGCGGTCAAAGCCGATGCCGGACGTATTCGCCAGTTGTTACATAACCTGATTAAAAACGCCATAGAGTCCACCCGCAGCCGCAAGGATGCCAGGATCATGATCAGCGCCGAACACGTTGCCACCGCCACCCAGGACCTGGTGGAACTGCGTATCGTGGATAACGGACCGGGTATTCCCGATGAGTTGATCGAAAACCTGTTCGAACCCTATACCACCACCAAATCCAAAGGCGGCGGATTGGGCCTGGCGGTGGTCAAACGTATTGTCGAGGAACATTCCGGTAGTGTGTTTGCCGAAAATCGTCACGAAGGTGGTGCCTGCATCGTGGTGCGACTGCCGGTCTCCAGCCATGACACCGGAGAGCATCGTGGTAATAATATTCGGGCACAGGCCTGATCCAGGATTTAACCTAACGCTATGAAACCTAGAACATCATTTAAACCGCATATCCTGGTCGTTGACGATGAACCGGATATCCGTCGCCTGGTCAAGGAAATCCTGGAAGACGAAAATTATTCGGTGGCGGTTGCCAAAGACGGCGGCAGTGCCCGCGACGCGATCAAGAGCCGCGCACCGGATCTGGTGCTGCTGGATATCTGGATGCCCGACGTTGACGGTATTACCCTGTTAAAAGAGTTCCTGGAAATGCATCACTTGCGTTGCCCGGTAATCATGATGTCCGGGCACGGTACCGTGGAAGCGGCGGTGGAGTCAACGCGGCTGGGTGCGTTTGATTTCATAGAAAAACCGTTGTCCCTGTCCAAGCTGCTGGTCACTGTTGAGAGCGCGCTGCAAAGTGGTAAATCCGCCACCAGCCAGAGTATTACCCATCACGATATCCTGCAGCCGGTGGAAATTGTCGGTAAAAGCCAGACGGTAAAAAACCTGGTGACACAACTGGATCGCTGCGCCGGGCATGACGTTACCGTATTACTGATTGGTGAACCAGGAACCGGCAAAACCCGCTGTGCCCGCTATATTCATTCCAAAAGCGGAAGAAGTAACATGCCTTACGTGGAACTGCGCACCGCGGATATGTCCAGCCGCCGCAACCGCGAGACCACTGAACTTTTGTTGGGTATCGATAATGCTTCGGTCAGTAACAAGGGGTGTCTGGAGCAGGCAAACGGCGGCACTGTGTACATCGATGATGTGGCGGAACTGGATGACGATATGCAGGCGGCGTTGTACGGCGCTTTGACATCCTCTTCCATTTACCGGGTTGATGGTGATCAGCCCGTTGCGCTGGATGTGCGCATCATTGCCGCCACCCGTTATGACCTGCAACAGGAAGTGCGGGCCAACCGTTTCCGTGAAGATTTGTTTCACTGTGTTAACGCGTATCCGTTGCGTATTCCACCGCTGCGTGATCATAGCGAAGACGTGCCGGAACTACTGCAATACTACGTTGGCGTTTTTTCGGATAAGGAAAAACTGCCTTATCGGAATTTTTCCCTCGCTGCGCAGAACCGGTTACGCCACTATGCGTGGCCGGGCAACGTGCTGGAACTGGAAAACATCGTGCGCCGTCTGCTCATGATCGACGGCGGCATAACCATCGATGTTACGGAAGTCGATGAGATGCTGGATGAAGTCTATGGTGCTCTGTCGCCGGATCAACCGGATTCAGCGATAATGCCCCAGTTCGACTTGCCGCTGCGCCAGGCCCGGGAACAATTTGAAAAAGCTTATCTCGAATTTCACTTAAAGCAGGCCCATGGCAGTGTGGGCAAAGTGGCGAAATTGGCGGGCATGGAACGAACGCATTTATATCGCAAATTACGTGCCCTGGGTATTGAAACCAAGTAGATCTCCTTGTCTGTTAATATGTGGCGTCGATTATGTTGCGTCGTTACGTTGCGACGATATTTGCAGCCTGCAATAATGGCCGCGTTATCATGGTGATAACAGGATTTGCCGGCAATGGCACCCGGCACCGGATTCAAAGGGACATTTTACGGTTCTGATTTCAACCATAACGGAGTATAGTAATCGCGGCATTTGGTCAAATGCGGCAATTAACTAACGAACAAGACAACAACAAGACGTGCGGGACATTCATGTTCAATCAATTGTTAGTATGGTTAATGTGGTCAGTATTGCCGGTTTTACGACTACCGGTTAGTTTTTCCATTATCCCCGTGTCAATCACTAATCCCTTCAGGCCCAAATGAAAATTATTGTGTTAGGAGCAGGACAGGTTGGTTCGTCCGTGGCGGAGGTGTTGGCCAAGGAGGCCAACGATATCACTATCGTTGATACCGACGCCAAGAAGCTGCGGGAACTGCAGGACCGCATGGACATCCGCACCGTGCAGGGGCAGGCGGCACACCCGGAAGTGCTGGGCCGGGCCGGCGGTGAAGATGCCGATATGATCATCGCCGTTACCAACCAGGACGAAATCAACATGGTGGCCTGCCAGGTGGCCTATACCCTGTTTCATACACCCACCAAGATCGCCCGGGTCCGAGGTGTGGAATACCTTACCTTCCCGCAATTGTTTACCCAGGAAGCCCTGCCCATTGACGTGCTCATCAGCCCCGAACAACTGGTGACCGAATACGTGCAACGCCTTATCGAATATCCCGGTGCACTGCAGGTGCTGGACTTCGCCGATGGCCGGGTGCAACTGGTGGCGGTGCGGGCCTACTACGGCGGGCCGCTGGTGGGACACGAATTGAAAACCCTGCGCGAACACATGCCCGGCATCGACACCCGGGTGGCCGCCATCTTCCGGCGCGGAACGCCCATTATCCCCGAAGGCGACACCGTCATCGAGACCGAGGACGAAGTGTTTTTCATTGCCGCCAAACGTCACATCCGGGTGGTGATGAAAGAGTTACGCCGCCTCGACCGGCCGGTGAAGCGTATTATTATTGCCGGCGGCGGCAATATCGGTATGCGCCTGGCCAAGGCATTGGAACATAACTACCAGGTTAAGCTGATCGATCACAATCCGGAACGCTCTAAAAACATTTCCGAGCAACTGGACAAGACTATCGTGTTGTTCGGTGATGCGGCGGATGAAGAGCTGTTACTGGAAGAGAACATCGAACACACCGACGTGTTCTGCGCCGTCACCAATGACGATGAAGCGAACATTCTTTCCGCCATGCTGGCCAAGCGTTTGGGCGCCCGCAAAGTGATGGCGCTCATTAACCGGGCGGCGTACGTTGACCTGGTGCAAAGCGGCATTATAGATATTGCCATTTCACCGCAACAGGCGACCATTGGTTCGTTGCTCGCGCACGTACGCCGCGGCGATGTGACGGCGGTGCATTCGTTGCGCCGGGGCGCGGCGGAAGCCATCGAGGCGGTTGCCCATGGCGATGTAAATTCTTCCAAGGTCGTGGGACGCGCCATCGAGGACATCGTGCTGCCGCCGGGAACCACCATAGGCGCGATTGTGCGCGACAACGAAGTGGTGATTGCTCACCACGATACCGTTATCGAACCGGATGACCATGTCATTTTGTTTGTCGTAGATAAAAAGCGCATCCCCGAGGTGGAACGGCTGTTCCAGGTCGGCATTACCTTTATCTAAACGACACAACGTTTCCTTATGCAACTGGCTGCCATACTTCGCATTGTTGGTTTATTGCTGATTATATTCAGCGTTGCCATGTTGCCGCCGGCACTGGTGGGCGTGATCTACGGCGACGGCGCCATCGTGCCGTTTATCACCGCATTCGCCGTAATTATTTCCGTTGGCATCGTGCTTTGGATACCGTTTCGAAAGCAGCGCCGGGATCCACGCTTGCGGGACGGGTTTTTGATCGTGGTGGTGTTCTGGCTGGTACTGAGCGTTTCCGGTTCATTGCCATTGTATTTTTCCGCCGCGCCGGTCATGAGCCTTACCGATGCGGTGTTCGAATCGGTGTCGGGATTAACGACCACCGGCGCAACAGTTCTTACCGGTATTGATGATTTACCCCATTCCATCTTGTTTTACCGCCAGCAACTGCAATGGATGGGCGGGATGGGCATTATCGTACTGGCGGTGGCCATTTTGCCCATGCTGGGTATCGGCGGCATGCAGTTGTACCGCGCGGAAACGCCGGGCCCCATGAAAGACAATAAACTCACGCCGCGTATTACTGAAACCGCCAAAGCGTTGTGGTTTATATATCTGGGCCTGACCATTGCCTGTGCCATTGGTTACTGGCTGGCGGGGATGAACGCGTTTGATGCCATTGCCCATAGTTTTTCCACCGTGGCCATCGGCGGGTTTTCCACCCATGACGCCAGCATCGGGTATTTCGACAGTGCCCTGGTTGAAGTGGTGGCGGTGATCTTCATGCTGCTGGCTGGCATTAACTTTTCACTGCATTTTTTATCCTGGCGCACCCTGACCATCAAGCCTTATATTAAGGACCCGGAAGTGCAAACCTATTTCGTGGTGCTCGTTATCGCCGCCGCGATTAGTACCGTGTACCTGTATATATCCGGCACCTTTGATCACATCGGTAGCGCCGTTCATCACGGTATTTTCCAGGCGGTGTCCATTGGCACCACCACGGGTTTTACCACGGCACAATATTATGCCTGGCCGGGTTTTTTGCCGGTGTTATTGTTATTCAGCAGTTTTATCGGTGGTTGCGCCGGCTCCACCGCCGGTGGCTTAAAAGTGATCCGGTTTTTGTTGTTGTTCCGTCAGGGTATTCGTGAAATCAAGCGCCTGATACATCCCAGCGCGTTAATGCCGGTAAAGATCGGTAACAAGCCTCTGCCCGAACGGGTTATCAATGCTGTGTGGGGGTTTTTCTCCCTGTATGTGGCTTCCTTTGCCATTCTGATGTTGATGGTCATGGCCACCGGCGTGGATCAGATTACCGCGTTTTCCGCGGTCGCCGCCTGCATGAACAATCTGGGTCCGGGCCTGGGGGACGTGGGCGCCCACTACGGTGACATCAACGCCATCACTAAATGGATTTTGTGTTTTGCCATGTTGCTGGGGCGGTTGGAGATTTTTACCCTGTTGGTGTTATTTTCGGGTGAATTCTGGCGCAAATAACCTATGTAAATCATCCACCAACGTATTCCGTGACTGATCCGCGACAAAAATGGGATGACCGTTACCGACAGAGCGATGCGGAGGCTGGCCCTGGTGATGCGGCGCTAGTGCTAACCCAAAACGCCCATTTGCTGCCTGCAACCGGTTGTGCCCTGGACCTGGCCTGTGGGCTGGGGGCTAATGCGCTGTTTATGGCGCAACGGGGACTGTCGGTGTCGGCGTGGGATATATCACCGGTGGCGATTGACAGGCTGCGGCAGGTTGCGGCGCAGCACCACTTGTCTTTACAGCTGGAAGTGCGCGATGTGATGAGTCAGCCGCCGGCGCTGGAGCAGTTTGACGTGATCGTAGTGACCCGGTTTTTAGAGCGCCAGTTGGCCTCACCGTTAATGGAAGCATTAAAACCTGGGGGGCTGCTGTTTTACCAGACATTTATCACCGATAAAGTGTCCGACCGGGGACCGGATCATTGCGCATATCGCCTGGCACGCAACGAGCTGCTAACGTTATTTTCCTGGTTACGGATTCTGGTTTACCGGGAAGAAGGATTGGTGGGAACTGTCCAGCAGGGCTTTCGTGATGAAGCCCTGCTGGTTGGACAGAAAACCGAATGCTAGGCGGCACACTTTAGCGGGCAACAACAACTAACCAGTGGTCAACAACAACTAACGCCGTGGCAGGCGAATCGCCAGGTTGCGAGGTCCGGGGTCAAGGCGTTGTCGTTGATACGCCGGCCACCCAAACCATGCTGTTAATGCGTCAGTTTAATTTCTCCTGGTCGCCTTGCATGGCTTTTTCAATAACCTCCTGGGTGATGTCCGGTGCCAGGTGGTTGATCAGTGTGTACACATATTCCCGCAGGTGCCGTCCGCGATGCAGGCAAATATAGGTTGTGCCCGACTCGAACAGGTGGCTGGCATCAATCACGTGCAGTTCACCGTCTTTATCTGCGTCGATGGAACTTTTGGCTACCAGTCCCACACCCAGCCCCAGTTTGACGTAGGTCTTGATGATGTCCGAATCATGCGCGGTTAACGCGATGTTGGTCATCAGGCCTTTTTCGTCAAACGCGCTGTTAATATGAGAACGGCTGGCAAAGGCGTAGTCGTAAGTCACCAGCGGATAGGCCGCCAATGCTTCCAGTGTTAACGGCTGCACATCGAGCAGGGGATGATTGGCCAGGGTGATGGCCGCCAGTTTCCACGTGCGGTAAGGCAGCATAATCAACTCATCGGGTACGTTAACCGGCGCCGTGGTAATCGCCAGGTCGGCCGTGCGCGACATAACCATATCCACCAGCTGATCCGGATCGCCCTGGTGGATGCGTAATTGAATCCCGGGGTACTGGCTGGTGAATTTCTTGATCAATGGTGGCAGGCTGTAATTGGCGTAAGCATGAATAGTGGCAATGGATAATGTACCTTTGCTCTGATCGTTGAGTTGTTCACTCACCTGCTGAATATTTTCCGCCTCACACAAGATGCGTTCCGCCATTTCAATAATGGTATGGCCGGCGGGGGTAACGCTCACCAGGCGTTTACCGTGGCGCTCAAAGATCTGCACACTTAATTCTTCTTCAAGCAAACGGATTTGGGTGCTGATACCGGATTGGGCGGTATGCAGTCGTTCGGCGGCGCTGGACACGTTTAACCCGCGTCGGGCTACTTCACATATATATCGCAGTTGCTGTAGTTTCATAGGCTCTTATCTTATCCGATGATTACTGTTCTTTATCTTAGTCCACGATTTCAATATATGCCAACAATATTTCCAAAAATTTATAACATATTGAAATCAAAAGTAAAAAAAGCTGATTTTTCCCGTATATCCAAAGCTGTTTACCTTATATCGGCAGCAGCGAATAAAAATTGTGAGTTTGTTCGCATTTTTTTCGTGAACTTGTCGGTGCCGTCTTAAGAAATAACCCGCCGGGCCGTTCACTTTCTAAACAAATTCAGGCGGCACCACGCCGCGTCCTCGAAACCTAGCAGCCGGAGAATTGCAGTTATGCGCGTCAACCCCATCATCACCAGCCGGGTATTTGTATTGATATTGGCCGTGGTGTCATTCACTGCCCTGGCTGACAATTACGAAGCAGGACTGGTTGCCTTTGCACAAGGCGACTACCAAACGGCGGAGCAACATTTTTTGTCAGCGGCAGAACAGGGTGATGCCGGTGCCAAACATATGTTGATGCGCCTTTATACTGAACATAACGCTGAAATGCAGCGCACCGCACACAACGACAAGCAGGCGCTGTACTGGACGCAGCAGGCGGCGCGCAGCGGTATTGTCAGCGCGCAATATGCACTGGCGGAACACTACAATCATCCCGCGGCCAGTCGCGAGGAACGCCAGCGCGCTGTCCACTGGTACCAACAGGCTGTCCACCAGGGCCACCACGGCGCCATGGAAAAACTGGCTGACTTTTATCAGCGCGGTGACGTGGTGCAAAAGGACGCCGAGCGAGCGCAACGGTTATACGTCGTGGCCGCTTCCGAGTATGACGTGTTTGCCCAGAAAGGGGACCCCGCGGCGCAAAATGCGTTGGCCGGTATGTACGAAAATGCCAAGGGGGTTGCGTTCAATATCCAGGCGGCTTTGAATTGGTATAAAAAAGCGGCTTTACAGGATTTTGGCCTGGCGCAATACAACCTGGGCCGCCTCTATGCACAAGGCGAGCATGTGGAAAAAAACGAGGCCGAAGCGGTCTACTGGCTGCAAAAGGCCGCCGCCCAGGGACTGGAACAGGCCCGGGTAATGCTCACCGGGCTGCAACAGCGACCGGATACCAGTCTCGCTATGAAATAAGCTGTTCGGTACCGATAAAAAAACAAGCGGGCTGTGGGGCCCGCTTTTTTTTTGCCTGTGGATTAACATTGGCTTAACAAATTCGTTGCAATCCCGACGTCCGGCGCTGGAAATTGTCGGTAATAGCGCATGATTTTATTCAAGTTTTTGTGCTGACGTGCTGATAAATAACCTTAGTACCGTTCGAAACCGGTTAACTTGCGGTGACTTTTAAAAAAGTTGCTTTCTATCAGTAAGTTATCCGTTACTACAGGTTTGGGCGCGTGAACAGGGAACGATGGCAGGGGCTGACTCTGTACCTCAACAGAGACCCATAGGTGATCTATAAAACCGATTGAGGCAAGGTTATGCAAGAACAATTTATTAATTCCATCCAGGAATCCATCATTAATGTACTGGTGACTATGGCCGACATGCATCCTGAATCCGGCAAGCCGTCGGTGAAAACCAGCCAGGATCCGCACGGGGACGTGACCGGTATTATTGACCTGGTTAGCACGAAAAAAACCGGCTCGCTGGCGATCAGTTTTACCAAGCCGGTTGCGCTGGAAATCGCCCGCCGTATGTTGCGCATGGAAACCGACACCATTGATGAAATGGTGCGAGACCTGGTGGGCGAAATCGCCAATATGATGGCCGGCGGCGCCAAAGCGAAATTGCAGGAACAGGGTATGGATTTTGAACTGACGTTTCCGTCAGTGATCGTCGATGATGAAAAAAACATTATTCATAACAACGATGCATCAACGGTGATACTGCCTTTCGTTACCGACTCCGGTGAATTTTTTGTGGAGCTTTACTTCAAGGAAGAGGCCGCCGCTTAAATTCGCGAGACATTTGATCCCCGCAACATTAATCCGCAAGACATTGATCTGTCACCGGTAACCGGTCAATTATGTGACCGTAGCGCCGCTATTCGTTAAGGTATACTGATCACGATTTCCGTGCCCGGCCGCTGGCACGGGAGGTAATTGTTCAGGCTGACCGGCGTGCAGGTTATCAAGTTATTATGAAACACGACAATAAATCGACCCTGTTTGATCAGGTGGGGGGATTACCGGTTCTGCAGCAGGTGCATCGGATTTTTTACGATAAAATTTATGCCCATCCCTGGTTAAAACATTTCTTTGCCGGCCACGACCAGCAGGCGATCGAGGCCCGCCAGAGCGCGTTTATGGCGGTGAAAATGGGAGGAAAAGTTACTTATTGGGGTAAACAGCCTAAAATGGCGCACCGGCATTTGTATATCACCGAAGAGCAATTCGACATACGCCATGAATTATTAAGGCAATCATTGATGGAGGCCGGTGTTTCGCTCCCGCTGGCACAACGGTGGTTGCGGATTGATGCCGCGTTTAAACGGCAAATCGTGAAGGAGTCTATTGCGTCCTTTTACCGCCAGAGCTGGAAGTACGAACGCCGGGTGATTGTGCCAAAATCACGGGCCGCGACTCATTGAATCCGCCTCTTTGTCGGCAATCGGTTAGCCCCGGATGTTGATGTCGGGATTCATGTTTAAATTGCCGTCTTCGTCGATAGTGCCGATCGTCGTGCCGTCAGCGCCGTTGATGACCGGTAACGGCGTCGGCAGTCCTTCGCGCCGAATGAATTTCAACGACCAACCATAGCCTTCGATACTGCGAAGCGCGACCATTTGGGCGGATGTGAGCAATTTTTCGTAGCCGGGAGGGATGGCCGGCAACCCGGATCTTTTCTCAGATTCCACGAGGGCACCTCGATGTTTGTAAAACGATATATTCACTGTATCGTACGGTAGTGATTGGTCTTGAGAGAATGTGAAGCAGTTCGCAGTCGTTTATGCGGCAATCTGCCTGTGCCCGGAGTTCTCGGCGGACAATATAAATGGCGTTTATGATTGCGCCCGGGGTACGTTACAATGAGCGCCGTTTGCCCGGGCAGGGTAGCCCAGCGTTGACGGGGCCGGTGATGGCTCCGTGGGTATATGGGATAGGCGTATTGGGGCAGGCGTATGAGATATATCTGATACAGGTTCGCCGCCCAGTGGGCATTTGTCATCTATCCGTTGGCTCAATTGGCTCAATAATAAAAACAGGGGCAATGTCTAATTATTTTTAGAGCTTGTATGTATCTATGATCAAACATTTGAAGGGTCCGATGACGTTCGTAATATCGCTAGCGGCATTTGTGGTTGTTGCGCTGATTGCGCTATCCATGGTGTCCCATTATTCCGCTAACCCCAGTGATCACGGGCTGCGCGGCGGGCACTTACAATCCTGTCCGGCGACGCCCAATTGCGTTGTCAGTGAAGAGGTCGATGGTAAAAATATAGAACCTCTTGATATTCATGGCATGGATTCAGCGACGGCGTGGAATAAACTCAAGGAAGCGGTCGTTGCCACCGGCGGCAAAATCCACGAAGACGATGGTCATTATTTGTGGGCCACTTATGCATCCACCGTGTTTCGTTTTGTGGATGATTTTGAGGCACGCCTGGATGCGGAAAACCAGCTGATTCAGATGCGTAGCGCTTCGCGCGTCGGCCATTCGGATATGGGAGTCAACAAGGCGCGCATTAAGACGATTGCCGCCAATTTCCTTCACAATACCCTGTGATACAGGGGGGTGCCTTTCCTTTTGCTCAGGGTTTTTATAAGACATTCCATCCAAAGAATAACTTGACCGTCAATCCGTATCGGTCATCGTTAATAAAAACGTGTTTCTCCGTCCGGCCGTGTCCTGAAGCGTTTGTAGGACCATTGATACTGCGCCGGAACCTGCCGTATGCAATGTTCCACACCCCGGTTGATTTGCGTGGCCGCCGCAGTCAAATCGTTAGCCGGTAACGGCGTGTTTTGCGGGATGAAATGTATATGGTAACCGCCGGCGGCCAGGCGTTCAGCGTAACCAAAAACGATGGTGGCGCCGGATTTACTGGCGAGCTTGGGCAACAGCGTCATGGTGCTGGCAGCAATGCCGCAAAAGGGGGCAAACACGCTGCCTTCCCGTCCCGGGTCCTGATCCGGAAGAATGGCGACCAGTTCGTTGTTGGCCAGCGCTTTGTACAGGGCGCGGATACCGCTGGCATTGGTGGGTACCAGTTTGGCGCCGAATCGTTCTCTCGCCCGCTTGATGAAAGGATTTAACGGTTCCAGGCGCAACGGCCGAAACAGCGATGTCATGGGGTATTTACGGGAACAGTACACCCCCATCATTTCCCAGGCGCCCAGATGCGGTAACGCCAGGATAACCCCTTTGCCGTTGGCAAAGCCCTGTTCCAGCGCCGTTTCCCCGCTGACCCGTTTAATGCACTTGAGCAACCGCTCGTCATCCCATAGCCAGAGGGCGCCGGATTCGGTCAGCGTGTGTCCCAACTCAACGAAACTTTGGCGATACAGCCTCCTGCGTTGTCGGGGAGGAAGATCTGGAAAGCAAAGATCAATGTTGGTTTTCAACGGCCGTTGCAGGGTATTCGGCACCAGGTAAGCTGCCAGGCCGATAGCCGTGCCCACGTCCTGCGCCAGGCGAAGTGGCAACCAGGACAGGAAGCGGAGTAACAGTTTGGCAATAGTGGCCCGCATGAATTACCGAATTCGTCGTCTGGATTGTTGGTATTGTTGTCAAAACAACCGCGCAGTATCGCCAATTATAAATGCTTCCACAAGCGCAAGGGGGGTTATAACAGGTTTTATGTTGCCAGCGCGGCGCTATTTTACTTTAGCGTCCGAAGCACGGACGTAGTATTCCTGGTTCAATAACGGGCGCATCGTGGTCAACAGGTTTTTGAACAGGTTTCGATTATTTTTTTCTTCCACGGCCAGCAGTTCTTTTATGTGCTGGCGCTGGGTGGGCATCTGAAAACAGGCCGGGCAACTGTCCGCCACCACTGGCAGGGCGCACTCTTTAGCGTATGAAGCGGTTTGCCGTTCGCGGGTATAGAGTAACGGGCGAATGACACGCAGGTCACCCTCGTCGTTAACGTAATGGGCTTTCATGGTGCGCAACTGGCCGCCGTGAAACGCCGACATGAGAAAACTTTCCGCCAGATCATCCAGGTGTTGTCCCAATGCCAGCACGTTAAAGCCTTCGCGCCGCGCCGTGGCGTACATAATGCCCCGTTTCATGCGGGAACAAAACGAACAATAGGACGCCTTGCCCATGTGATCCACCGCCCGCTGCATAATGGGCTGTGATTGATAAAAGAATTTGACCCCCAGGGTTTGCATATAGTCCTTCAGGTGTGACGGATCATAACCTTCCACCTGAGGATCAACGGTGATGGCGGCCACGTCAAAATCCACCGGAGCATGGCGTTTTAAGTGGAGTAAGATGTGTAACAGGGTTAGTGAGTCCTTGCCGCCGGACACGGCGACCAGGATTTTATCCCCGGTTTGTACCATGTTGTAATCGGCGATGGCTTTGCCCACAGGCCGCAGTAATGCCTTGGGGGGGGTAATCGTCGTGGCGTTAATTGGTTCAACCATATTTACTACAACCATATTGACTATATGCTACATTTGCGACTGCTGCGGTTTTCTGCTGTACACTGTTGCTTGGTCGCTTGAGCGTCTTGCTCGGTGCCGTAATGAAAGCTCTCGTGCAACAGGCGGGCGGAGTCACAGCATCAATTAATCAAGTGTATCGCGGGAATCGCCACGATTGCGAATTTTTACCACGGAATTACAATATGCGAATAAATGATAACTATATTTGGCGGTGGCTAACCGCGACCGGTATGCTGCCGGCCCGCTGAAACCGATCGCGACGCGGGCATCGCCATGCAACAATACACGGTATTGTTTGTCACTATAACGGACTGCACGAAAATACACAGCGCGACGTCGCTGTGACCATTGCACGGACATTAGATAAAGGAAAATCGCTATGCCGGAAACCCAGGTAAAAACCTTGTTACCCAAGGAAGCCTACGAATTAATTCAAGATAACCCCAGTGCCACCATGATCGACGTGCGCTCAGGGATGGAATTTTTATTTGTGGGCCATCCCGTGGGTGCGATTCATATTCCGTGGATTGATGAGCCGGACTGGGTGGTGAACCCCAATTTCATCAAGCAGGTGCGCCAGGTGATGCTGGGAGGCTTGACCTGCGACGATGTCGACGGTTGTGCGCCGGTGGTACTGATATGCCGTTCCGGTAAACGGTCCCACGAAGCGGGCACGCTGCTGGTTAAAGACGGCTTTCCGGACGTGTATAATGTCCTGGAGGGATTTGAGGGACCGCTGGACGAAAAACATCACCGCAGCGCCGTCGGTGGCTGGCGTTTTCATGGATTACCCTGGGAACAATGCTAAAATAAACAATGTTGAAATAATCGTTATATTCATCAAGTTGACCACCTGCTGTCATCATCGCTTAACTTTCTGATTATCAAAAACAATTTTAGATTTTGGCCGGCTTCCAGGCGGTTAACTGGCTCCCAATAAGCCAATTTTACCGATTCCGTGTTAGAATAGTCGGCTTTTCCCTGCGGACCCTATTATCTATTGTTCAAACCCAAAACGGGTCGAAAAGGATTAATATGACTAGTATCGAAAATCTGCTGAAACAACGCATACTTGTTCTCGATGGCGCCATGGGCACCATGATCCAGGGCTACAAACTGGAAGAACAGGATTATCGTGGCGAGCAATTCAAAGACCATGGTTCGGACTTAAAAGGCAATAACGACCTGTTGTCCATTACCCAGCCGGCGATTATCAAGGAAATTCATATCGCGTACCTCAATGCCGGCGCTGATATTATCGAAACCAACACGTTTAATTCCACCTCCATCGCCCAGGCGGATTACGCGCTGGAACACGCGGTCTATGATCTGAATTATCAATCGGCCAAGGTGGCCAAAGAAGCGGCCACCGAAATCGCCGAGAAAACCGGCAAACCGCGTTTCGTGGCCGGCGTACTGGGCCCCACGAACCGTACCGCGTCTATTTCGCCGGACGTGAATAATCCCGGCTTTCGCAATATTGATTTTGACACCCTGGTCAAATCCTATCAGGAAGCAATCCATGGCCTGGTGCAGGGTGGCGCCGATCTGTTGCTGATCGAAACCATCTTCGACACCCTCAACGCCAAGGCAGCGGTGTTTGCCATTGAGTCGTATTTCGAGGAACACAATGTCCGCCTGCCGATCATGATTTCCGGGACCATTACCGATGCCAGTGGCCGTACCCTTTCCGGCCAGGTGACGGAAGCGTTCTGGAACTCCCTGCGCCATGCCAAGCCGGTGAGCTTTGGCTTGAACTGCGCGCTGGGTCCCAAGGAGTTGCGCCAGTACGTGGAAGAATTGTCGGGTGTTGCCGATTGTTTTGTCAGCGCCCATCCCAACGCCGGACTGCCCAACGCCTTTGGTGAATACGATGAGTCACCGGAATCCATGGCGGCGCATATTCACGAGTGGGCGCAAAGCGGTTTCCTCAACATCGTGGGCGGTTGTTGCGGCACGACGCCGGACCATATCGAAGCCATTGCCCATGCCGTTGCCGATGTGGCACCGCGCAATATTCCGCAACTGGAACATAAGTGCCGGTTAAGCGGGCTGGAGCCGTTGAAGATCGGCGAAGATTCCCTGTTCGTCAACGTGGGTGAGCGCACCAACGTGACGGGTTCAGCGCGGTTCAAGCGCCTGATTCTGGACGACGATTATGATACGGCCCTGGAAGTGGCCGCCGAGCAGGTGGAAAACGGCGCCCAGGTGATTGACATCAACATGGACGAAGCCATGCTGGACGGTGAAGAAGCCATGATTACGTTTCTGAACCTGGCGGCTTCGGACCCGGATATTTCCCGTGTCCCGGTGATGCTCGACTCCTCCAAGTGGTCCATTATCGAGGCGGGTCTAAAGCGCATCCAGGGTAAAGGCATCGTAAACTCCATCAGCCTTAAGGAAGGGGAAGAGAAATTTTTCGAACAGGCCCGGCTGGTGAAAAAATACGGCGCGGCCGTGGTGGTGATGGCGTTTGACGAACAGGGCCAGGCAGACACCATGGAGCGCAAGACGGAAATCTGCGCCCGCTCGTACAAACTGCTGACGGAAAATGTCGGTCTTGCCCCCGAAGATATTATCTTCGACCCCAACATATTTGCCGTGGCCACGGGTATCGAAGAACACAACAACTACGCCGTGGATTTTATTGAAGCCACGCGCACCATTAAGCAGACGCTGCCCTATGCCAAGGTCTCCGGCGGTGTATCCAATGTGTCGTTTTCGTTCCGGGGCAATAATCCGGTGCGGGAAGCCATCCACGCGGTGTTTTTGTACCACGCCATCAAGGCGGGCATGGACATGGGTATCGTCAATGCCGGTCAGCTGGCCGTGTACGAGGAAATTCCCGAAGAGCTGCGCGAGTGTGTTGAAGATGTGATTCTCAACCGCCGCGATGACGCCACTGAACGCCTGCTGGATATCGCGGAAAAATACAAGGGTGAAGGCGGCGTGCAGGCCAAGGAAAAAGACCTTAGCTGGCGCGAAAAACCCGTTGCCGACCGGCTGGCTCATGCCTTGGTAAAAGGTATCGACCAATATGTGGTCGAAGATACCGAGGAAGCCCGCCAGCAATTTGACCGTCCCATCCATGTCATTGAAGGGCCGTTAATGGATGGTATGAATATCGTGGGTGACCTGTTCGGCGAAGGCAAAATGTTTTTGCCGCAAGTGGTGAAAAGCGCCCGCGTCATGAAGAAAGCGGTGGCGCATCTGATTCCCTATATCGAAGCGGAAAAGAAAGAAGGCGATCGTGCCAAGGGAAAAGTATTGATGGCGACGGTTAAGGGCGACGTGCACGACATCGGCAAGAATATCGTGGGTGTGGTATTACAGTGTAACAACTTTGAAGTCATCGACCTTGGGGTTATGGTGCCCACCAGCAAGATCCTGGAAACGGCTCAACAGGAAGATGTGGACGTTATCGGCCTGTCCGGATTGATTACGCCGTCGTTGGAAGAAATGGCCCATGTGGCCAAGGAAATGCAGCGCCAGGGTTTCAAGATTCCATTGTTGATTGGCGGGGCGACCACCTCGCGCGCGCATACTGCGGTAAAAATCGAACCCAACTACGAGGAGCCGGTGGTATGGGTCAAGGATGCCTCGCGGGCCGTGGGCGTGGTACAGAACCTGGTGAGCGAAGATCTCAAGGCGGCATACGTTGATAAAATCAACGCCGAATACGAGCAGGTCCGTGAAAGTCACGCCAACCGCCGTTCCAAGACCAGTTGGCTCAGTTATAAAAAGGCCTGCGAAAACAAGTTTACTGATGACTGGGACAACTATGTACCACCGGTTCCCAATAAAGAGGGCGTGCAGGTTTTCGATCAATTTCCCCTGGAGGAAATCGCCAAATACATCGACTGGACACCATTTTTCCATACCTGGGAGATCAAGGGCAGCTATCCCAAGGTGCTGGATGATCCGGACAAGGGCACCGAAGCCAAGAAACTCTTCGATGACGCCCAAACCATGCTGGCGACGATCATCAAGGAAAAGTGGCTGACCGCAAGAGCGGTGATCGGGCTGTTTCCCGCCAACAGTGTGAATGACGATGATATCGAGGTTTATACCAGCGAAGAGCGCAGCGAGGTGCTGAACGTATTGCACCACCTGCGCCAGCAACAGCAAAAACCCGATAACAAACCCAACTTCAGCCTGGCGGATTTTGTTGCGCCCAAGTCCAGTGGTTTGCGAGACTACATCGGTGCCTTTGCCGTGACCGCGGGAATCGGTATCGAAGAACACGTCAAACGCTACGAACAGCAGCACGATGATTACAATGCGATAATGGTGAAAGCGCTGGCGGACCGGTTGGCCGAAGCGTTTGCCGAATTGATGCATAAGAAAGTGCGCACGGAAATCTGGGCTTATTCGGAAAATGAATCACTGGACAACGATGATCTGATCCGCGAAAAATACCGCGGCATCCGGCCGGCGCCGGGTTATCCTGCCTGCCCGGATCATACGGAAAAACCGCTGTTATGGGAGCTGCTGGACGTGGAAAAAAATACCGGCATCTCGTTAACAGAGAGTCACGCCATGTACCCGGCTGCTTCCGTTTCCGGGTTTTACTTCGCCCACCCGGAGTCCCGTTATTTTGCGGTAGGCAAAATCAATAAGGACCAGGTGGAAGCTTACGCCAAACGTAAAAACATGAGTTTGGAAGAAGCGGAACGTTGGCTGGCGCCCAATTTAGGGTATGATGCGTAAATCGGACAGTAACGGAGAACATAGGTTGCGGGGATGATCCCGGCGCCGGCGAATCCTGCCGGTGATTTGCAGGTAATCAATCATGCACAGTACAACAGAAGACTTACGCATCAAGGCCATTAACGAGGTCATCACGCCGGAAGAACTGCATGACGAAAGTCCCATCACGGACCGGGCAGCGGCAGCGGTTTCCGAGACGCGCGCGGCGATTCATCGTTTGCTCCATGGCGAGGATGACCGGTTGCTGGTGGTGACCGGGCCGTGTTCCATTCACGATCCAGTGGCGGCGGTGGATTATGCGCGCCACCTGGTACAGGCCAGGGAGCAATTCAGCGGCGAGCTGCTGTTGGTGATGCGGGTTTATTTCGAAAAGCCGCGTACCACGGTGGGCTGGAAAGGTTTGATTAACGATCCCAACCTGGACGACAGTTACGAAATCAACAAGGGATTGCGGCTGGCGCGCCAGCTGTTGATTGACATTAATGACCTGGGTGTACCTGCCGGTACCGAATTTCTGGATCTGATCACCCCCCAATATGTTGCTGACCTGGTCAGTTGGGGCGCCATCGGCGCACGGACCACCGAAAGCCAGGTGCATCGCGAACTGGCATCGGGCCTGTCCTGCCCCGTGGGATTTAAAAACGGCACCGACGGCACCCTGAAAATCGCCATCGATGCGGTGCGCGCCGCCATGCGTCCGCATTGTTTCCTGTCCATGACCAAGGCCGGTCACTCCGCTATTTTCAGTACCACCGGTAACCAGGACAGTCACATTATTCTGCGTGGTGGTAAACAACCTAATTATGATGCTGCCAGCGTGAAAGAAGCAACGGATACGCTGCTCAACGCAGAGGTTAATCCCCGGTTAATGATTGATTTCAGTCATGCCAATAGCCAGAAGGTCTATCAGCGCCAGGTGGGTGTTGGGGAAGATGTGGCTCAACAAGTTGCGGCAGGTAATCCCTACATTATGGGCGTCATGATCGAGAGTCATTTGCGGGAAGGGCGTCAGGATGTTGAGCCGGGTGTGGCCCTGACCTATGGACAAAGTATTACAGATGCCTGCATCAGTTGGGAGCAAACGGTGCCGCTGCTGGAAACCCTGGCGCAGGCAGTACGTCAGCGGCGCGAAAAATCCCGTTAATCCGCTGAGGTTAGCGGGTGATATTGCATCAGCTGCATTTTTGTTTCAGGTTTTTAATTTTCTCCATTAACGAGTCGCCGTCCCATGGGCGGTAGAGCTTGTTGTTGTCCAGTTTTTCAATTTCCTCTTCGCTGAAACCGAGCAGCAGTCCAAGACGTTTAAATACCCGCTTATTGTTAATGGGGATCAGGTCTTCACGGCGCTGCGCTTGGGATACCGGTGGGTGGTGTCGCACGGCCGCCGCGGGTTTTGCCGCTGCCAATGGCTTTATTGGCTGGGCGTGCAGTTTACCGATGAGTTCCTGGTCTTCAATAACCAGTTCATCGACGGTGGGACTCCGCTCGGCCGGCTGCATCATCGTATCGACAACCGAACTTTTGACGCCGGCGTTGCCCACGGTCCCGCTTTTGATGCCGGTTTGATCCATCGCTGCGCTATTTTTGTCAACCGTGGTCCGGTAGGACGACATATTGGTTCGAAAGGTGGTGAACTCGTGCTGAGTAATGATGGACTTGGCTCGGTTGGCGTCGGCATAGTGACGCAACCAGAGTTCATACCAGGTGACCGGGGACGAGCCAAATGGCCGGCTGGTTTTCCGGGTTTCGATGACGGACGTCTGAATATTGTGATCCTGGAGCAAGGACCGAATCGCATTCGCCTGCCCCTGATCGGGTGATCTATAGATGGGTGTCATTGTTATTCCCCCACGACAAACTCTACCTGGCCAAATAATCGCTCAAAAACGGTTTGCAGATGGCATTTAACTTTTTTATTGCAAAGTAATACTGCAAAGCTTCCGCTCACCACTTCCTGTACGTCCTGAACTCAGTATTAGGAGATTATCGTACTACAGAGATTGTAGTGGGTGTTTTTGATGCGTCAAGCGGTGTGTTGCAATTAACGTAAATTCCTCTTGAGTCGTATCAATAATGTATCAACGCAACGACAGCGTATCCGTTTACGGACGGTGCTATTGTAGTGCAACAGGTGTGCTATAACAATCTGCCGGATAGTAAATTTGCGAAAAGCTATAAAAAATTTTATAAAGTACCCTGAATAGGTTTATTCGTATTATTACGTTTCGTATTAATACGTAGATTTTGGCTGATGGCCGGTTCAGAAACCAAGTTGTAAATAAACAAGGATACGCTTCCAACGCTGTTGACACCCTGATTTGCATTATGCCGACCCAGCAACAAATTAAGAGTTACCTGCTCGACAAGGATAGACGCTTAAAAACGGTTATTGAAAGCTGCCGTTTTCCCCGTGCCCGTAAGAACCATGATATTTACCATGGGCTGTTATCATCTATTGTGTCACAGCAATTGTCCGTTAAAGCCGCCGATACGATCTTTAACCGGTTTCTGGATATATTTGACGACCGTTATCCCAAACCGGAGCATTTAGCCGATATGGATCCCCGGCGATTGCGAAACGCAGGCTTGTCTCGGCAAAAAGTCGCTTATATCAAAAATGTGGCGTGTTTTGCTATGCGCGATGACGGCCTGAACTATCAGCGCCTGAAAAAAATGACAGACGAAGAGCTGATCGCGTATCTGACGCAGATTAAGGGCGTGGGCCGGTGGACCGTTGAAATGCTGCTTATGTTTGCCCTGGACCGCAGGGATGTTTTTTCCTGCGATGACCTGGGTATCCAGCAAGCTATGCGAGCGTTGTATCGGTTAAACCACGACAAGCGGGAACTGAAAAACCGCATGCTGATTATTGCGGAAAACTGGCGGCCTTATCGTACCGTGGTCTGCAAATATTTGTGGCAATGGAAGGCAATAATCTGAAAGTGGCACAGTCATGATCTGGTGACGGGTATATCGCAAATTGATATTGCCTCGCGCTCACCCATTGAGCTTTTGAATTTGCCGCGAACCCCTATTGTTACTGCAGGGCGGCGGTAACACGCAACTTGAACCGAATATGAAAAGGGATTGGTTGTGCCTCAGGAATTTCCACATTGGCATTTTATATTATGGGTTGCCGCGGGCGTTTTGCTGGCAGCCGCGCTGGTGTTTTATATCCGGCATTATGGCGATCGCAAAAAAATGCATGTTGCAGCTTTAGCGCTGTTGGTGGCAGCGTCTATTTATGTTCTGTTTGCGCTGGTTGCATTCCAGCCGTTGTGGGTAATCGTTGAAGCAACCGGCTTGTTGCTGTTCCTGCTGTTTATCTGGATGGCTTACCAGTATTCGTTTTGGTTTTTATGTCTGGGCTGGTTGTTGCACGTGGTGTGGGACGCGGGGGTTCATCCAGTGCAGGTAGCGCCCTATGTACCGGCCTGGTATGCGTGGCTATGCATGGGCTTCGATGTTGTTATCGCGCTGTATGTTGCGATTGTGTTGGTGCGTTCGTCGACGATAAATGCCTAGCTTGATTTTACAGGCCGATTACTAACTGCAAGCACCACGGGGCACTCAATGTGCCCCGTGGTGAGGTTGTTGCGTTTACGCGGTTTCGCCCTCCAGAACACTGGCACGATCCGTTTCAATTGCAATGGTTCGTGGTTTCTGGGCTTCGGGGATTTCGCGCACCAGGTCGATATGCAGCAGTCCATTTTCCAGTCGGGCGTTGGTCACCTTGACATGATCGGCCAGTTGGAAGCGCCGTTCGAAGTTGCGTTCGGCGATACCCTGGTACAAATAATTTTTGGCGTCCTCTTTTTCTTTAATACCACTAACGGTGAGCATGTTCTCTTTGCTTTCAATGTTTAACTCTGCCTGGTAAAAGCCTGCTACCGCCATGGAAATCCGGTAGGCGTCGTCACCGGTTCGTTCAATATTGTACGGGGGGTAGCCGTTGCCGCCCTGGTCGATGCGGCGGGCGGAATCCAGTAATGATGCCAGATGATCGAATCCGACGGACGAACGGTACAACGGTGAGAAATCAAAACTTACCATGATCATATTCTCCTGTTAAGCAATATGAGTAAATGCGGCACATCCGAAGATCGAGCCTTGTTACTTTCTAAGGGTCTATTTACTAAGAGTCTCTGCAATCCTCAGCGTCGAGCGATTGCTGTTACAATAAATAAGGTCGGCACGGCTTTTTTCAAGTCATCCGTTGCTCTGCTCGGAGCGCTTATTTATCAATGACTAACAAAACAACACGGCATATGCAGAGATTGTTTGTTTACGGCACGCTGGAATTTCCCGAGGTGGTGCACAAGGTGCTGGGCACCACGCTGGAGGGCGAAAACGCGTGGTTGCGCGGATTTGCCCGTTATTTATTGATTAACCGCGAATATCCGGGAATTATCAGGGATGCAGGGTCCGTGACCGAGGGTGTTTTGTATCATGGTATTACGCCTAAACATCTGCGGGCGCTGGACCGATACGAAGATAATATATATCAACGGCAACGGGTGCAGGTCGTCGATCTCCGCGGCGATACTGTAGAGGCATGGGCTTATGTCATACCACCCAGGCACCGCCGCCTGTTGTCCCGTAAACCATGGCAAAGAAATGCTTTTAGGAACAAACATCTGAGGCGATTTGTTAATGTTCGCTGTCGTTAAAGGAAAATGGTTGCCTGCAATGGTGCTGGGTGCCAGCTATCTAATGTTATCCGCTTGTGCGCCGTTGTCGTTTCAGCCGCCAGCGTCCACCGCTGCCGCCAGCGAGCCGGTGGCGGCAACCGATGCGTCACCGGACAACGATGATGAACGGGGCTGGTGGCGAGTGGGCTTACACCGCAGTTATCATGAGGGTGATGAGGTTCTATGGCATCTTGATGCTTTGATTGCCGATGAAGTATTCAAGCCGCTCGTTGCACAATACCGGGAACAATTGTCGTTGTGGCGGTTTCACCGCCGCGCCGGTGAGGATGCGGCGGGTCATAAGTTTAGTTTTATTTTTTACAGCACCAGGCACACCGCCGCGGCCATTTATCAGGCCGTCAAAAACAACCGTACGGTGAAAGACCTGTTGGCTAGCGACTGGATTGAGCGATTATCGTTCACGGATATCGAGGCCGCGCCAAAAACCGCCATTGAAGCCACCAGTGATAAAGCCTGGCCACTTGAACTGCAAAAGTCCTGGCCATATTTTATTATGGGTGTCAGCCGGGCCTGGTTGGATCTTGTCAGCCAGTTTGCCCATCAGGAGCGGGCAAAGCGCCCCCAAAATGGGGCGTCTCCGGATGTTGATGATCTAGTTGCCTTGTACGCAAAAGTCCATGATCAGGTTAATGATATCTGGCAACAGCAGGGCGGGCACGCGTTTTTGCATCATCTTAACGCACTTTTCGGATATCAGGAACTCTATATCATAGAGCGCCGGAAAACCCGTTTTTAAATGACGAAGCATCGAATTAAATTATATACTGTTAATTATGGCCGTTGATCCTCATACCGCAGATCATAACCAGACCAAACGTTTTGGCGTGTGGATGGTAATCGGTATGTGGATTATTGTGTTGTGGCTGTTGACCGGTTTCTTTTCCAAGCTGTATGAGCACGAACACAATCCCAACCGCAATATAGCCACGATGGTGACCGACGGCGGCGTACGTGAGGTGGTTTTACAACGTAACCGTAAAGGGCACTATGTGTCGTCGGGTGATATTAACGGTCAGCCGGTGACATTCATGCTGGACACGGGAGCCAGTGACATCTCTATCCCGGCGCGTGTGGCCAGCCGTCTTGGCTTAAAAAAAGGTGCGCCGCTTTATTTTAATACCGCCAATGGCACGGTCATCGGTTACAGTACGGTGCTCAACAGCGTTTCCATCGGCGATATCGCCCTGAACAACGTGCGTGCTTCCATTAACCCCAATGTCAGCGACATGGATATTTTGCTGGGGATGTCTTTTCTGAAGCACCTGGAATTTACCCAGCGTGGTGATACATTGACGCTGCGTCAGTATCCGCCATCGGCGGCCGGTGATTCGCCTTCTTAATGGCCGCCTGCCGCCGGCGTTATCCGCAACTTGAAAATGTCCGATTACCGTATAGGATTTATATAAATCCGGGCTACAGCCCGGGCCACCATGAAGGGGATATACTATGGCTACAACGCTTTACGTCAATACCCCAGAGCTGGATGCAATTTCTGCGGTCATTCAGGAGGCGGTTGCTGAAGTTGCCCATGCTTTTGATCGCGCCGGCACCGGTAACCAAATGCCATTATCGGATACGGCCGTGTCCCCCGCCGTGTTGGACCAGGCGCTGAGCCGGTTTTTGGATGTTCTCCAACGCGTCGATAATGATCGGGGTGACAGTCCTTCCCGCGTCCTTCCCGTTAAGCCCACCTGTGACAGCATCAATAAGCCGGTATTGAACCGCGCCAAATTGTCAGCCGCGGCCAATCAGGGACTGCAGTTGCTGGAAACCCTGAGCGAATGGGCCAGTTCCCTTGGATTGCCGCGCCAGGAAAACCAGATTAAAACGGTAATGGTGATGACCGCCCTGTGGGTGGCTCGGCACGGTGGTGAACTGGAAACTATTGAAAGCGTCGTTAATACTCTGGCCGAAATCGCCAATGCCACGACCGAGCAGCAGGAGCTGGCGGAGCTCAGCTACATGATGGGCGAGCTGGCGTATGCGATCTCCGGGCAAACGAAATTTGATTTTGAAAACGCGGAGCGTCACCGGCCCTGGCGGGTGTTAAACCTCAATCGCGGTATTACTGCAACCCGCTCCCACGATACCCGGATCATGGAAAACGCCTTTGATGACCTGATTCGCAATATTCCGGAAGATGCGGAAAGCTTTTTTCGGCAGGGGGTACAGCAGACCGAACAGCTGGATTACCCGGACCACGTGCGTAATGTGGTATTCCGTTATTACCGGGAGTCAAAAAGCCGAGCCGTGCATTAAATTATTTCATCCGAGTCGTCTGGTAGAAAAATCAAGATCGGTATTTAACGCAAAGACGCCAAGACGCAAAGAAAAAACCAAAATCAATTAAGTGTCGCGACAAGGGCCGTAAAATCGCCTTTTATTAGATTGCCATTCTCGGGGATACTTAAGCGACCATTAAAGTTTTGGCTGTCAGCGAACATCTGTATCTATTTACCGGCAATGCCGGACTGAAGATTAATAGTTATTTTCGTCTTTTCTTTGCGCCTTCGCGTCTTTGCGTTGAAAATCTTTTTTACCTGCTAGCCCAACGATTCGATGTAGGCATTAACCAACCCCGGTGAAAACTGGATCGTAATGTAGTTATCATCCAGCTCGTACGGCTTGTCGATGGTCGCGGAAGGGGAATAAGCCATAGCGGTTTTGATATAGACGGTTGTACCATTTATGTTGACTGGATAGCGTTGCCCCCATTCTTCCGTTCCCCGCAGAAAACTGAACGCCCGGCGCGCGGACCATTGGGTTGAAATTTCAAAGTCCTGTTGGGTGGGAGACGGCATGTAAGTCGCCTCAATCCAGCTTTGCGGTTCAGCGTTGATGTTGTTCAGCTGATAAAGGCGTATTGCCTCCAGGAACAGCCGGCCACCGAATTCGCCCAGTTTGGCATCGATGGCCCGTCCCCGCATGCCGGCCCGTAATGGAACTTGCGTTTGAATCACGATATCACCGGCGTCGAATTCCTCGTTGATCAAATGCAATGTGACCCCGGTTCGCGTTTCACCATTTTTCAACTGCCAGAACACCGGCTGCGGGCCTCGGTAAGCCGGCAGCAACGAAGGATGAATATTGAGGCTGGCGATGCGGGAAGTTCGCCAGATGTCCGGCGGGATTTTAAAGGGAAAGCAGGCCACCAGGATGTAGTCGGGCTTGAGGTTCTCAATCTCCTGGCGGAACTGGTGCGAAGATATGTTCTGTACGTAATGGACGGGAATATGAAATTCCAGGGCCAAATTTTCCACGGTAGGGTGATTGGTATTTTGGACAATGGGAATGCCACCGATACTGGCCACCTCGTTATTGGGACCTTTGCCGGGGATAACAATACCCGTGATATTGACCTTGCGCCTGATCAGCAGTTCCAGAACGGCATGGGACATTGTGCCCAGGCTGCCAAAAAACAGAACCCGGTGTTGTGGTGGTTTGGGGGCATTGGTGTTTTTTGTCATTGGAACCTACAAGTCGATTTTATTGCGCAAACAGGACTGGTGTTGCCGGTGGCTAATTCAGGGGCAACACGTCGAGCCTGGCTAACGTCGGTTGCCTTGCAGGTGCCGCCCGGCATCGGCCGCTTGAGTAATCTGTTCACACTGATCAATAAATTGTTGGGGCGAAAGATTATGCGGCGTCCGAATGCGTTTTACGGTTTTCGGATTGCCTGTGACCATAAAAAACGTTGGGTAGCCCCGTACCCCATAACTATCGGCAATTTGTCGTTCTTTTAAACCGATTTCAGGATTTATCTTAACGGGGATGGCGTTGTGGAAATACTGCGCAACTTTCGGTGAGGCAAGCACCTTTTCTCTCAGTCGCTTACAATTCTCGCACCAATCCGTATGAAAATACAATGCGACAGGTTTGTGGGTGGTCTTTTGCAATTGTAGAGCCGCCTGGTAACCCTTGGCACCGCTGTACCAGTGCCGCAGTGTGGTGTCCACGGCAAATTGCGATAGTGCGACGCCGATCAGGGTAAGGGCGCCAACGACCACAGCTGCGGTGAACAGGAGACGGCGATGGTGTTTCATGACAATAACAAGATCGTGAACTTTGCAATTGACCGGTTAAGATCCGGAGGATTTACCCTGTCCATGGTAGTGGATACCTGTGCTAATGTGAACCTAACATTGCAACCCGGATGCGTCTGAGAATGGTTTCCCAGCTATGAAATGGCCGCTTTTCTTCGATATATCAAAAGCTTAATAGTAATTGATCGGCGCTCAAGCTATGGGGGCAGCAGACGATACAGGTAAATAGATTGCTTTCGTGATTAAAAAGTTAGGAGTTCTGTCAAAAGGCAAGCTTACCGAAAGGTAAGACACGCAAAGTCACCGGTCTAAAGAGTACGACTCTATGACAGCGGGACCACCGGAACTCAAGCAGGCAAGAAATGCAGTATGGATCTTGCTTTGTGACACCTCCCCTTGTTTCCATGATCAGTGTGGGGTTACGCTCCTGGCTTGTTAAAACGGCGGTATTGTTTTGACGGGTATTAAATAGTTGTAACTGGCCATGTCATCAGATTCCTTCAGGTTGTTCAAAGCCAAGCGGCGCAGGCCGTTGTGTGGTATTGACTGTTTAATTGGCATTGCGTTTTTTATTACGCTGGCCATCGCTTCGGGTCTGTTGTTCGAAGTATCCACCGCGGCTGGCCGCAAAATTGGCAATAGCGGTGCTTCGACTGAAACCAGCCAAAATCCGGCATTGGGTAGCATTAATGCTGAATCGTCGCCGTCGACCCAATCCGCGCGGTACTATTCCGGGTATTCGCTCTCACCCATGGCCGTCGATGATTCCTGTGAATTGTAACCGTGTGTGATTCGTCGTGGTGATTGCCGGTGCTGTGAACTGGCTAACAGTGGCCACTTAGTATATCGACTAATATTTACACCCAACAGGAGGTGATATCGAGAAGACGTAAATGCGATAAAATACAGCTATGCATCAGGTTATAGAAAGCGACTTTTGTTGCTTTGAATGAATTTAATTACAATCCGAAACAAACGTAAGAAGCCATTGTTAAGCCTATAAAAGCTTAAACTACAATTTGTTGTTTTGTTAAATTTTTTATATCAATATTAAGTTGATATTATATAGTCACTCACACGTTCGCCCGTCCGGTGATTGCCGGACGGGCGTTACATTTTTGAGCTTTGCAATATTTCGGACAGGGTCAGTTGTCTGCTACGCCATGTTGTTGCCGTGCCAGGCTGCCGGGGATGAGCCGGGTTGTTATTGGAATAACTTTTCGATTTGCTGCATTGCCCGCCATTCATCTTCACTGTAGATTTCTTTTGCTTCCTCGGGCTTGATGCCGTAGCGGGGAAGAAAAAGCAGTTGCTTCAGGTCACGATGGTGCGTGGAAATGCTCTCTTGCGGTGCGCCAGCCAGGGCCAGCAGAGTTCGCGAGTAGTCATAGCCGGCGTTGGTAAATACCCGTTCCACAAATTCACGGCGCGATTCAGGTGGCATTTTGACAGGATTCATTGGGATAGTCTTTGAGGCGTTTTTGTAAGCATTGGCCAACGCCTCCAGCGCAGCCCTGTCACCAAGCGGTGCGGGCGGCAACCGGTCACCGGGTCCGCAACCGGACAATGCAACCAGGCTTATTGCTATTACCCACAGTGCAAATCTCCCGTTTCTCTTGTTGCTCTCGTTGCCCGCCGGGCGCATTGTTGGTTTAATGTCGGTGGCAACCTGGCTGGCCGCCGCGGTGCGGAGTATGCCATTAAAGACTCCAACCATTAATGTCGTTAGTGATACCATAGAAACACGTCGTTTTGTCAATTGTATAATCATGAGTTTTAAATCCGTTTACCAGCATGCCCTTAGCCGGAAAGGTTATCACACTGATACTGCACAGGCGATGGTCGTGGAACAGCTGGATCAGCTTTTTAGCCGTTTACAGGAAAAACATAACCCCGCATCGGTTTATCAGGGTTTATGGCAAAAAATGATAGCCGGCCGGCAATATACCGGCGTTTTACAGGGCTGCTATATGTGGGGCGGAGTGGGCCGGGGTAAAACCTGGTTAATGGATCTGTTTTACCAGGCGGCACCCCAGGTGCAAAAACAGCGGTTTCATTTTCATGAATTCATGCAAGGCATCCACGACTTGCTGGACCAGTTCAAGGGCTGTAAAAACCCGCTGACACGGGTAGCCGACCACATGGCACAGCAGGCACGACTGATTTGCCTGGACGAATTTCACGTATCTGACATCACCGACGCGATGTTGTTATACGGTTTGCTGGATAGTATGTACAAGCAGGATGTGGTGTTGGTGATGACATCCAACATACCACCGGATGATTTGTATAAAAACGGGTTGCAACGCAGCCGTTTCGTGCCGGCGATTGCGCTAATCAAACAGCGTAATGCGGTAATTCATCTGGAAGGTGAGCGCGATTACCGGTTGCGCGGCGACGATGACCATACAAACTATTATTATCCATTGTCGGTGAATACCGATTCCCGCCTGGAATATCGCTTTCGGTCCCTGGCCCAGGGCGGCGTTGTCGCGAGCACGCCGGTGACAATCAATAAACGACCCGTGCCGAGCCGGATGGCTGCCGATAATGTTGTCTGGTTTGACTTTGAGGCCATTTGCGGTGGTCCGCGGGCGGCAGCCGACTATATTGTTATCGCGCAGCAATTTGACCACGTCATTATCTCCAATATATTCCGTATGGATGATAATCATGATGATATGGTGAAACGCTTTATTAACCTGGTGGACGAATTCTATGACCGCAAGGTCCAGTTGATTATCAGTGCTATGGGGTCGCCGGCGGAACTGTACCGCGGCCGCCGTTTTGGCGAGCAATTCAAACGTACCGTCAGCCGGTTGGAACATATGAAATCAACAGCGGCGTATGGCGGCGCAATGGCTTATACCGGGACTGATCATGCGAACCACCACGGGTCTGGCGGGTAAACGGATTTATAATAAGTAAATCTCGTTTTTAAAATAACGAATCAGCGTCACCTGGGTTTTCTCCAGTAACCGTCTGAATAGACAAGAAATTTGCTGGTTGCGCGAAGCGGCTGTGCCAAATTGAGTCCCGCTGTGACGGTAAGCAAATTTTGCCGAAGTGTAATAAAGCGAAAATTGAACTGTCCAAATTCCAAATGGTGCCGATAGGTTAGATAAACGAACCAAGGGACCAGCTGCTTTATTTGGAAAGCAACAATTTCAATATGAGGGAGTGGAGTGAGCTGATCCCCCTAGTTAGTAAAGGAGGGATGCCATGAAGCGGGTTAATTGTTATGTTGTATTGGCAACGATTCTGATTGCGTTGCCGGGTTACGCGGCTGCTTATGAATACAACGCATTTGGCAGCGAGCAAGACGATTGTTTTGCGAAAGCGATGATTGGTATGGATTCGGTGATCAACTCCCGACTGGGTGTACCGCCGGAGCACGCCGTGGATCTAAACCGGGAAACCCATACTACTGCTACAGCTTCACCGACATATGACACGGATACGTTGAACGTCATGTTAAACGCCTACCTCTGGAAAGATACACCTCATACCTACGCCGTTCGGGTGTTTTTCAAGTGTGCCCAGCAAAAAGCATTTAACAAGCAGGCAAAAAACTAATACAGAATACCGTAGGCGGGAGCGTTTTATTTCGGTTTTCTTTCCAGGATGCTGAACGTACAGCGATAGGGATTTTTGTCGTCTGCGTCATGACGGTGACGTTCCGTTTCGATCCAGCGCTGGGGATCGATAACGGGAAACCAGGCGTCGCCGTCGAAGTCCGCATCCACTATGGTCATATACAACCTGTCCGCCATCGGCAGGGACTGTTCGTACAATGACATACCGCCGATAATCATCACCTCATCAGCATCACCGCATGCCTTCAGCGCTTCGTCGATGGAATGGGTTACAATCGCCCCTTGCGCCCGGTAGTTTGCGTCCTGGGTGACAACGATGTTGGTGCGATCCGGCAGCGGCCTGCCGCCAAAGGATTCAAAGGTGTTCCTGCCCATGACCACCGGTTTGCCCAGTGTGTGGCGGCGGAACCATTTCATGTCCGCGGGCAGCTTCCATGGCAATCGGTTGTCGATGCCGATGACCCGGTTTTTGGCCATCGCCCAGATCAGTGAAATTTTCAAACGGCGACCGGGGCTTTTATGTGAGGATGACATTCGTAACCCACCAGTTCAAAGTCATCAAAGGAAAAATCAAATACCGATGTGATGTCCGGGTTGAGTTTTATGATCGGCAGGGGGTAGGGTTTGCGCGACAATTGCTGCTCCGCCTGTTCCAGATGATTCAAGTAAAGGTGGGCATCTCCCAGGGTGTGAATGAATTCACCGGGCGCCAGGTTGGTGACCTGGGCAATCATTAAGGTCAGCAATGCATAAGAGGCGATATTAAACGGTACGCCCAGAAATATGTCCGCGCTGCGCTGATAGAGCTGGCAGGACAGTTTGCCGTCAGCGACATAAAACTGGAAAAAAGCATGGCACGGTGGCAACGCCATTTTATCCAGTTCGCCCACATTCCAGGCGCTAACAATGATGCGCCGAGAATCCGGATTGTTGTTGATCTGCTCGATCACCTGGCTGATTTGATCAATGTGTCTGCCGTCCGGTGCCGGCCAGGATCGCCATTGGTAACCGTAGATCGGGCCCAGGTCGCCATTGTCATCGGCCCATTCATCCCAGATGGTTACCTTGTTGTCATGCAGGTATTGGGTATTGGTATCGCCTTTCAGGAACCACAGCAGTTCATGGATAATGGAGCGCAAATGCAGTTTCTTGGTGGTAACCACCGGGAAACCGTCGGCCAGGTTAAAACGCATCTGGTAACCGAAAACGCTCAGTGTCCCCGTTCCGGTACGGTCCGATTTTTCGGTACCATTGGTTTTAACATGCTGCATTAAGTCAAGATATTGCTTCATATTAAAAAGCCCTGGTGGGTTCCCTTCAAATACTCAACAGAAAGTTATTTGTTATTGTTAGGCTCGGCGTTGTGTTTATAGGCCCACCATAATAATCCAATACCCAGTATGATCATAGGTGCTGACAGCAGTTGCCCCATGGTGAGCCAGCCAAAAGCGATGAATTGTAATTGGGCATCCGGTTGCCGCACGAATTCCACCAAAAAGCGAAACAGCCCGTAAAAAAGGGCAAATACGCCGGATACGGCCATGCGCGGCCGTGGTTTTGCCGAATAAAACCAGACGATCAGAAACAGGACGATGCCTTCCAGGAAAAATTCATACAGTTGGGAGGGATGGCGGGGCTGGTTACCGGCGCCGGGGAACACCATTCCCCACGGTAAATCCGTGGGCCGCCCCCATAACTCGCCATTGATAAAATTGCCAAGGCGTCCCGCGCCCAGCCCGATGGGTGCCAGGGGTGCCAGGAAGTCCATGACGGCAAATAACTTGCGTTTTTGTTTCTGCGAATACACGAACATGGCGAACAGCACGCCGAGAAAGCCGCCGTGAAACGACATGCCGCCTTCCCAGACCCGGAAGACCATTAGCGGGTCGGCGAGAAACCGGTCACCGGCGTAAAACAGGGTGTAACCGATGCGCCCGCCCAGCACCGCGCCCAGCGCGCCGTAAAAGATGAGATCGGATATCTGTTCCGGCTCCCAGCCCGAGCCCGGCTGTTTGGCACGGCGCAGTCCCAGCCACCAGGCGGCGGCGAAACCGACGAGATACATAATCCCGTACCAGTGGACTTTCAGCGGTCCCAGGTGGACGGCGACAGGGTCAAATTCCGGGTATGTTAGCATGGTGATTTTCCGACAATTGTTCTTAATATCAGCAAGTTGGATGGTCAGCGCGAGCGGGTTAACGCCAAGGGCCAGATGATACAATGTTTTTCCCTGTCATACGACCACAATCCGTATTCCCCCGTTTTCCCCGGTTTCGATGTTTGATGCCACGGTTGGCCCCACTGGCGGGCAATCGGGGCGGTATCTCGGCATTTTGAAAGAAATCTAGGGTGCTGATTCGTGAATCAGCCTGACCGTGAAACAGCTGAGGTAGGCGGTTTCCGGGATTGCGGGATGACGCGGATGATCGGCGCCAGCGTGACCTTCTTCCACCACCTGCAGTTGGTGGCCGCATTGGCGGGCGCAGTCGCGCAGGGTTTTCAGGTGCAGATCACGGGAGAAATGATAGGAACAGGATGCGGAGATCAGTATACCGTTGTTGTTGGTTACCTGCATGGCCAGCTTGTTCAGCCGCTGGTAGGCGGCAACACCCTGTTTCAGGTCCTTTTTGCGTTTAATAAAGGCCGGCGGGTCCAGGACGATCAGGTCAAACTTTTTCTTATCCTGTTTTAACCGGTTAAGTGCGTCGAAGGCGTCAGCATTGACAATAGTGACTTTGTCCGCAACACCATTTTGTTCCGCGTTGGTGGCCAGTAGGTCACAGGCGCTGGCCGACGTTTCAATAGCGGTAACATGTTGGGCGCCCGCCAACGCGGCCTCAATTCCCCAGCCGCCAATATAACTGAACACATCCAGCACTTTCGCCTGTTGCGCCCAGCGGGTCATGGCCCGTCGGTTGTCGCGATGGTCATAGAACCAGCCGGTCTTCTGGCCTTTAAAAGCGGGGAATGTAAAGGTCGCCTGGTTTTCCCTGACCTGTAAACTGTCACCGGGTTGGCCTTTTAAGACATTAACCGACTGTTCGAGTCCTTCGAGGGTGCGCGTGCCCATATTGTTGTTGACAATAATTACCTCGGGTTGGAGTGCATGCTCGAGCGCCGCGACGATCGCGCTCTGGCGCATATCCATACCCAGCGTGCTTGTCTGCAATACCAGGACATTGTCGAAGCGGTCGACCACCAGCCCCGGCAGTAAATCGCCTTCGCTGTAAACGGCGCGATAAAACGGTTGCGTGTAGCGCTTGTACCGCAATTGCAGCGCCTGTTCGATACGTGCCTGCAACAGGTCCTGGTCCAGGTCCTGGCGGGTGTCGTGGCTATAGAGCCGGGCGCAAATCAGTGATTGAGGATTGATGTAGGCATTGCCCAATGGGTTTCCACTTGCACTGGTGACCGTGACAATTTCCCCCGGCGTAAACGCCGTTAACGGCGTTTCATGGGTATTAACTTCGTTACTGAATACCCACAGGTGGCCGGCGCGAAGTCGGCGTTCCTCGTTTTTTTTCAGTTTCAGTGGCGGATAGGACATGGGTGTTTACTATTAACAATTAACAACATTCAGTTTGGGGGCAACCCATCAATAAAAGGTTGTATGTCCCGGTATGTGGTAACGGGGTGTATTATGCGGCAGCTAACACACAATCACAACGTGGGGATTTGCGGGGCGGTTCGTCGCATATTCATTTGTCAATACTGAAACGGTCGCGGCAAACGTTGTACAATAGGGTTCTCAAACAACGCAAGCCACTTTCATTCATCAATTCCATCAAGTCAGGACTAATCCATGACCAACCGTCTGGCCAACGAAACCAGCCCTTATCTGTTGCAACACGCTGACAATCCCGTTGACTGGTATCCCTGGGGCGATGAGGCGCTGAACCTTGCTCGCGACATGGATAAGCCTATATTGCTGTCCATTGGATATTCGGCTTGCCATTGGTGCCACGTAATGGCCCATGAATCGTTCGAGAACGAACAAATCGCGCGGGTCATGAACAATCTGTTTATTAACATCAAGGTGGACCGCGAGGAACGGCCGGACCTTGATAAAATTTATCAGCTGGCTCACCAGGTATTGACCCAGCGCGGAGGCGGCTGGCCGCTAACGATGATATTAACACCGGATGATCAGACGCCGTTTTTCGCCGGGACGTATTTTCCCGCGCAGCCGCGTTACGGTATGCCATCGTTTGTTGAAATACTGACTCGGGTCGAAGGCTTTTACCGGGAACGCAAGGAGGAAATCGATCAGCAAAACCATGCCCTCAAAGATGTGCTCCGGCAAATAGACGCCAGCCATACCCTGACGACATCGCCATTGTCGCCCACGCTATTGGATCAAGCCCGCCGCCAGCTGGAAAGCAGTTATGACGGCCTCTATGGCGGGTTTGGTGAAGCACCGAAATTTCCTCATCCCAGTAATATTACCCGCTTGCTGCGGCACTGGTCCGCCACTAACCGCGACGGCAATGCCGATAAAACGGCGCTGGACATGGCATTGACCACATTAAAAACCATGGCCACCGGCGGTATCAATGATCAGCTGGGAGGGGGCTTTTGCCGTTACTCTGTGGACCAGGAATGGATGATTCCCCATTTCGAAAAAATGTTGTACGACAATGGTCCATTGCTGACGTTATACAGCGAAGCCTGGAGTGTTACCCGCGATAGTTTTTATCAAAAAATTACCGAAGAAACCGCCGAATGGGTAATGCGGGAAATGCAGTCCCCCGAAGGAGGCTACTATTCTTCACTGGACGCCGACAGCGAAGGCGAAGAAGGCCGGTTCTATGTGTGGACACCGGACCAGGTCAAGGCATTTTTAACCAGCGAAGAATACACGGTATTCAGCCATTATTTTGGCCTGGATCGGCAGCCCAACTTTGAAGGCAAATGGCATTTGCATGTGTATGAGACCCTGGAAGACACCGCCAGGCACGCCGGTATTAAAGTCGACGAGGCCAGGGAATTACTGACGACGGCACGTCAGAAGCTGTTCCGAGTCCGCGAGGAACGGGTCAGGCCCGGCCGGGATGAGAAAATCCTTACCGCGTGGAACGGCCTGATGATCAAGGGCATGGCGGCGGCCGGCCGGCGCTTACAACGCGATGACCTGATTCAATCGGCCGAACGTGCGCTGCAGTTTGTCCGGGACAATCTTTGGGTATCGGGCCGGTTGCTGGCAACCTGCAAAGACGGCAGAGCCCACCTGAACGCCTATCTGGATGACTATGTGTTCCTAATCGATGCCCTGCTGGAATTGTTGCAGGCGCGCTGGGACAGACAGGATCTGGTATTTGCTATTGAGCTGATGGACGTGGTCCTTGACGCCTTTGAAGACAAGACCAACGGCGGGTTTTATTTTACCTCCAACGACCATGAAACGCTGATTCAGCGCCCCAAATCATTAATGGATGAGTCGCTGCCCGCCGGTAATGGTGTTGCCGCCAATATGTTGCTGCGCCTGGGGCATTTATTGGGAGAGAGTCGCTATCTTGATTCGGCGGAGAAAACCCTGAAAGCCGCCTGGGACAATATGCAGCGCACGCCCTATGCTCACAATACCTTGCTGGATGCGCTGGAAGATTATTTGTACCCGCCACAGGTGATTGTGCTGCGGGGTAACCCCCAACCGTTGAGCCAATGGCAGCAACGGGCCACTGGCGATTACGCGCCGCGCCGGCTGGCCATCGCCATCCCCAGCGACGAAACGGGATTGCCCGGCCTGTTGCAACAACATGAACCGCAGGGCGATGTTATTGCCTACGTTTGCGAAGGGCGCCAGTGCCTGCCACCGGTGACGGATTATGATGCGTTTAACGGGATGTTGTAAGAGATGTAAACGCAAAGACGCGAAGACGCAGAGTTTAAAAATATCTAAAATATGAGTATCAGCTTGTAAGCTGCAACAATCTTGTTGCTGTTTGTTGCGTTTTTAAAAAGCCAATGTATTAATTTTTTCTTTGCGTCTTCGCGCCTTTGCGTTAAAAATGTCGCTTTATATAGAGCGATCAAATTCGAACTTGAAACGCTCCTCAAAATCGCGAAACGAAAAACTGTGATTTTGCGTCCCGCCTTTTTCGATCTTGATGGCACCCATCAGCGACGCAACACGGCCGGTGGTTTCCCAATCCATGTCGTTCATTAATCCATAGAGCAGCCCGGCACGGTACGCATCGCCACAGCCGGTAGGATCGACGATCATGCGTGGTGAAGCGCTGGGTATTTCAAGGTAGTCGTCCTTGGTGTAAATGATAGAACCGTCACCGCCTTTGGTAATAATTAATGCGTCCAGTGAGGCTGCCAGCTGGTCGACGTTTTGGCCGGTCTTTTCCTGCATCAGTTGGGCTTCATAATCATTGACCGTGCACCAACTAGCCTGATCAATAAAAGTCAGCAGTTCTTCTCCGCTGAACATGGGCATTCCCTGGCCCGGATCAAATATAAACGGTATGCCGGCTTCGGCGAATTCCGCTGCGTGCTGGATCATGCCTTCGCGACCGTCGGGTGAGACGATGCCGATGGTTGCCCCCTTGGCGTCAAACACGCTGTTGGTATGCGAGAGATTCATAGCGCCGGGGTGAAACGCGGTGATCTGGTTATCGTCCAGGTCGGTGGTGATGAATGCCTGGCCGGTATAGGTATCGGCAATAATAGTGAGATGCTCGTCATTGATGTCGCATTCAGTGACCCATTCGCCGTAAGTGCCAAAATCGCTGCCGACGGTTGCCATGGGTAGTGCATCGCCGCCCAGCAGGTTCAGGTTATAAGCAATATTACCGGCGCAACCGCCGAATTCGCGGCGCATCTCCGGCACCAGAAAAGAGATGTTAAGAATATGAACCTGATCGGGGAGGATGTGATTTTTAAAGTGGTCGTTAAACACCATGATGGTGTCATAGGCATAAGACCCACAAATTAATGCTGACATATTATTTTCCTTACTGTCATTTTATATAGGTTAATTGAAACTGTATTTTAAATGATTGCCATTTCAGGTAAAGATGATCATTGCCCAGACAATGACAACATTCGCCAGGCTCACGAACACCGCAGCGGACCCGATGTCCTTGGCGCGCCCGGAAAGTTCGTGATGTTCATTGCTGATGCGGTCAACAACGGCCTCGACGGCGGAATTGAGCAGTTCCACGATCAATACCAGCAGCAGGCTGGCAATAAGTAAAGTGCGCTCAATATTGCTTTGCCCGATATAAAGCGCAACCGGGGCCAGAATAACCGCCAGCGCCAGTTCCTGGCGAAAGGCTGCTTCGTTTTTAAATGCCGCGGATAGTCCGCGCATGGAATATCCGGCGGCATCGATAACGCGCTTGATGCCTGTTGCTCCGGCTTTGCCCACGATCGGTTAGTCCGTTTGTTCTTTGGCTGCCGGTTGCCAGGCGACGTTGATTTCGCGGGCGGCTTTGACATCGTCCAGCCGCCGGACCGGCAACGTGTACGGGGCGCCTTTGACCAGGTCCGGGCTCTCGTGGGCTTCCTCATTTATCTTTGTCATGGCATCCACAAAGTCATCGAGCACCTGTTTGGGTTCGGTTTCCGTGGGTTCTATCAACAGACACTCCGGCACGATCAGCGGGAAATAGGTTGTGGGGGCGTGATGGCCATAATCCAGCAGCCGTTTGGCGTAATCCATCGCCGATAACCCGGTTTCCTTCGCCTGGCGCTTCAAGGTCAGGATAAATTCATGGGTGGCCCGTCGCGTGGGTAATGCCATATCAAAACCGGCTTGCGCCAGTTTTACCATCAGGTAATTACTGTTGAGCGTGGAATACTCGGCAATACGTTTCATGCCTTCCCATCCCAGCAACCGGGCGTAAATATACGCCCTCAATAACACCCCCGCATTGCCCATGAAAGCCGACAGGCGGCCGATGGACTGCGGGCAGTCCGCTTCCGTTTTCCACCGGTATTGTCCGTTGTCGTCGTCCACAAACGGCACCGGCAAAAACGGTAACAGCCGTTCGTTAACCCCAACCGGTCCAGCGCCGGGACCGCCACCACCATGGGGCGTGGAAAATGTTTTATGCAGGTTCATGTGAATGACATCAAAGCCCATGTCGCCCGGTTTGACCTTGCCGAGAATCGCGTTAAGGTTGGCGCCGTCGTAGTAAAGCAACCCACCGGCGGCATGAACGATTTCCGCAATGGTGTGGATTTCCCGCTCAAACACGCCCAGGGTGGATGGGTTGGTCAACATGATACCGGCCGTCTGTGGACCAACCACCGCTTTCAGGGCTTCCAGGTCAACGTCGCCTTCCTTGTTGGTGGGGATCTCTTTCACCTTGTAGCCGCACATGGTGGCGGTGGCGGGATTGGTGCCATGGGCGGCATCGGGTACCAGAATGTCAGTACGGTCGTTATCACCCTGGGCATCGTGATAGGCGCGGATCATGGCGACGCCGGCAAACTCCCCCTGTGCCCCCGCCATGGGAGACAGGCTGACCGCTTTCATGCCGGTGACATCCTTGAGGATTTCCTGCAATTCATACATACACGCCAAAAACCCCTGGCCCAGTTTTTCAGTGCCGTAAGGATGGCGCTGCACGAAACCCGGCAGCATGGCCAGGCTGTTACAACCGCGGGGATTGTATTTCATGGTGCAGGAACCCAGCGGGTAAAAATGGGTATCTATGGAAAAGTTTTTTTGTGACAGCCGCGTGTAATGGCGCACCGTTTCCAGTTCCGATACTTCGGGCAGGGCCGGCGCCTTACGGCGCAAAAAGCGCTCGGGAATGCCGGTGACTTCCGCGCGCTTAACCGGTGATTGGGCGGCGTTAACGCATCCCGGTGTGCTTTGTTCAAAAATCAGCATTGTGTTTCGTTACCTTGTTAAATAAGTGTAAATTGAATAGTGAAATAAATTTGTGCCAATCCGGACGACATAGGTTGTGAAAATTAGGCGGATAACGCGGCCAACGCCGCATCATAGTCCGGTTCCTGGGTAATTTCTTCAACCAGCTCCGCATAAAGGACTCTGTCCTTTTCATCCAGTACCACCACCGCGCGCGTCATGATGCCCGCCAATGGTCCATCCTGAATCAATACGCCATAGTCCTTGGCGAAGTTGCGGTTTCGCATGCCGGATAACGTAACGATGTTGCTGGTTTTTTCCGTGTCGCAAAAACGTGTTTGTGCAAACGGCAGGTCGGCGGAAATAATCAGGAAAACCGCGTTATCGTAATCCTTGCCCACCTGGTTGAATTTTTTTGTGGAAGCGGCGCACACTTCGGTATCCAGGCTGGGGACAATGTTCAGTAATTTCTTTTTACCTTTGAAGTCAGCCAGCGACTTGTCCGCGAGCTTGCCATCGGCAAGTTTAAAATCTGGTGCCTGGCTGCCGACTGCCGGCAACTCACCGTTGGTGGAACATTCCATTCCTTTTAATGTGATCTTGGCCATATTGTTTTACCTGTGTTGCTCGTCAATGATCGCCAGCATCAGCGACAATCGATGCAAACCTACGTTCGCGTTTTCAATACGCCGGCAAGCTTGTCCGCGAACAGGGCAATATCATCGGCGGTTTTGGTTTCCGTGGCGCATACCAGTAACACTTCGCCCAGTTCGGGGTAGTAGGTTTTTACGTCGTAACCCCCCAGCACTCCTTCGTCCCCCAGCGCTTCAATGACTTCATCCACCGGTGCCGGCAAACGCAACGCGGTTTCATGAAACTCCGGCCGGTTGAATACCGGCGATACCCCATTGATGGCGCACAACTTGTCTTTTAGTGACATGGTGTTGGCGTGGCTGTTAGCGGCGACCGTTTTCAATCCGGCCGGACCCAGTAACGACATATATATAGTAGCTGCCGTGGTCATCAACCCCTGGTTGGTGCAAATGTTGGACTTGGCTTTGGAACGGCGAATATGCTGTTCGCGTGCCTGCAGGGTCAGGGTATAACCTTCCTTGCCATCAAGATCATTGGTTTTGCCGATCAGCCGTCCGGGCATTTGGCGGACGTAGTCATTTTTACAGCACATGAACCCGAAGTAAGGGCCGCCGGAGGACAACGGAATTCCCAGGGGTTGTCCTTCACCGCAGGCGATATCGGCACCGTCCTGTCCCCATTCGCCGGGCGGTTTCAACAATGCCAGCGACGTCGGGTTCACGGTGGCGATGACCAGCGCATTGTGCTGATGGGCCCAGTCCGTCAGGGCATCGGTTTCTTCCAGCACCCCGAAAAAATTCGGTTGTGGTATGACCAGCGCGGTGAAGTCACCCGGGTCCGCGGGTAGCGTATCGGGATTGATGTGACCGCCCTGTTGGTCGAAATCCAGTTCCACCAGTTCGATGCCCTGGTTTTTCACGATGTTTTGCACCACCTGGCGGTAAGCCGGGTGCACGGTGCGTGGCATGAGAATCCGTTTGCTCTTGGATTTGCGGTTGGCGCGTACTGCCATTAACACCGCTTCCGCCAACGAAGACGCGCCTTCATACAACGATGCGTTGGAGACGTCCATGGCAGTCAGTTGTGCCATCATGGTCTGGAACTCATAGAGCAGTTGCAACGTCCCCTGGCTGGCTTCGGCCTGGTATGGTGTATAGGCAGTATAGTATTCACCGCGGGTGGTCAATTCCCAGACTGCCGCCGGAATGTGGTGCTCGTAAGCGCCGGCCCCGAGAAAGCACAATACCGTGGGATCGCTGGCGGCCCGTTGGTTCATCAGTCGCGCCACTTCCATTTCGCTCATGCGCTCCGGCACATGGTCGAGGTTTTCCCGTCGCAGTACCGCGGGGATTTCGTCGAACAGTTGGTCAATTGTCTCGACACCAATGGTATCGAGCATCTGTGTTACTTCTTCGTCTGTATGAGGAATAAAAGGCATTGTTCAGTTACTTCGTATCGTTTTACTGTTTACGATTTGCGTTACTCAGTTAAACAGTAGTTAATAAAAACCGTTACCGGCGGACGGCGGATGTTGATGATCAGTGTGATTCTTCCTGGGTGATTTCCAGGTAGCTTTCCGGTGATAACAGTTCTTCGGTTTCGCCGGTATCGTTGGGTTTCAGCTTGAACAGCCAGCCGTCACCGTAGGGATCCTGGTTGACCATTTCCGGTGCGTCGATAATGGCTTCGTTGGTTTCGGTGATTTCACCGGACACCGGGCAGTAAACATCGGACGCGGCTTTGACCGATTCCACCACGGCGCAATCGTCGCCGGTATTACAGGCAGTGCCGGCTTCGGGCAGCTCAATGAACACCATGTCACCCAGCAGGCCCTGGGCGTGATCGGTGATACCCACGGTGATGGAGCCGTCAGCCTCCTGTTTTACCCATTCGTGGGTTTTGGTGTATTTCAAATCGTCTGGAATGTTACTCATATTAATATCCCCATACGTTGGTTTTGATCATATTCAATAATAGTTAGTCGATGCAGGACTTGCCAAAACGGACAAACGGCGGTTTTACCACGCTGGCCTTGAGTTGCTTGTTGCGAATTTCCACCCGGCACTCATCGCCGGTGCCGGCCGGTACCCGGGCAAAGGCAATGGAACGCTTGAGGGTGGGTGAAAAACTGCCGCTGGTGATTTCCCCTTCGCCAATCCCGTCTACAACGACTTTTTGGTGGGCGCGCAATACGCCCTTGTCCTGCAGGACCAATCCCACCAGCTTTTGCCCGGCCCCTTGCTGTTTTTGCTGTTCCAGCACGGGACGGCCGATAAAATCGCGCTCTTGCGGTTGCCAGGCCACGGTCCAGCTCAGGGCTGATTCCAATGGGGTGGTGGTCTCGTCCATATCCTGGCCATATAAATTCATGCCGGCTTCCAGGCGCAGGGTGTCCCGCGCACCCAGTCCCACCGGCTTGACGCCGCTGGCCAGCAGTTGGTCCCACAGGGCAGGGGCGTCGTTGGTGGGCAGTATAATTTCATATCCGTCTTCACCGGTGTAACCGGTACGGGCGATAAAAAGGTCGCCGCACTGGGTGGCAAAAAAGGGTTTCAGATCGCGGGCGGGATCGGCTTTGCCGGCCAGCACGTGGTGGACTTTATCGCGGGCTTCCGGCCCCTGTACCGCCAGCATGGCCAGGTCTTCGCGTTCTTCGATGTCGACGTTGTAGGGGGATGCCTGCTGGCGGATCCAGTTGAGGTCTTTTTCCCGGGTGGCCGCGTTTACCACCATGCGGTACCACCGCTCATCCATAAAATAGGTAATGAGATCGTCAATAATGCCGGCTTGCTCGTTCAGCATGCAGCTGTACAGGGCTTTGCCCGCTGAAGTGAGCTTGGCGACATCGTTGGCCAGCAAGTGCTGTAAAAACGCGCGGCTTTGTTCACCCTTGATATCCACCACCGTCATATGGGAGACATCGAACACGCCGGCATGTTGGCGTACCGTGTGATGTTCTTCAAGTTGCGAGCCGTAATGGATGGGCATGTCCCAACCGGCGAAGTCCACCATTTTCCCGCCGGCGGCTACGTGTCTTTCGTACAGAGGTGTCTGGTTTGCCATTGGTTATCCCACCTGGTTTTGAGTCATCGTTTTGGCCTGCGAAATGTGCACAGCCGTAAAACAAAAAAGGGCGGTAGAATTCGATTGTTAGAATAGAATTCTACCGCCCCTCTGTCCTCGGTAACCTGAGAGTTAAACCCCTGCCGACCATGATTGCCTGCTAAGGCCAATCGAGGTGGCAAGTGCCTGCCCCTTCGGTGGGTCGCGTTTATCAGAACGCTGACCGCTCTCCAGAGTCAACTATGTCTGTGGTTCTTTTGCCTGAGCGATTCCGGGCGAGTTGCGCCTTCGGCGACGGCCAGTTGATCACAACATTTCATGTTTCGGTGTTGTGGCGCCATATCCGCACTTCTATGACACAGGATAAAGGTATTATCCTGTCTAGTGATTAATATATTTTAATCGGCTATTTTAGAAGTTGCAGATTGCCGCGGGTTTCGTTACCGTTAGTCCCGCGGGTACGCGCTGTTGCCAGCATCAATTGCCGTTCTCTCCCACAGCAATACGTTGATTGAAAGGCTAAATCATAACGTGACTTGGGTTCAAAACCAAGGCAGAACAAAGAGATATTTTGTGGATACCGCCGATGCCCCCGATTCAGGGTGTGACACTAAGCGCAATTCCCAAAATATCTTATTGAAATGTAAAAATAATATGCGTATCCTCTAAGTAGTTTCTATGCCGCGCAGGGAGGATCGGAAATAACGATTTTGCGCGGTTGGGTAGTAATGGAGACGGGCCATTACTTTGTTTGGGTTCCACAGTATTTCCAGGACGCCAGGCACATCAGTCCGATATATGGCTGTTTATTAATCACTCTCCGCTTTTGTGACAATAATAACTAAGTGAACAGCGGAAAGTTTCGAAATGAAGAGTTTCGAACAGGCAATATGAGTGAGTTAATGAATAGTCCCGGACCGGCGTTCGAGGTGGGCAAATAATGAAGTTAATTTATGGTTCGTTTCAAAGCCGGGCGCAATTGCTATCGGTGTTATTTCTCAGTCCGCTGTTGCTGCTGACCGGTTGCGGCCAGCAAGACCCCCTTCAGCAGGACAATCCCATCACCGAGGATTTTGCCATTGCCTATCTTAAAAGGCCGGTGAAAGCGCTGGATACCACCCGTGGTCCGCGCAGTGTTCCCAATTTTCCCGAGGAACTTGATAATAATGACCCCGAGGCGGGTATGACCCCCGGCAACGTATTTTTGCGGGATTTATCGTCTCCCAGTTCGCCGGAAACCAATCTCACCGAAGCCATTACGGCGGTTAATCTTAACGATGATCCTGTTGACGGGCAAAAATCCGCGGGAGATGTCTCCGACCTGGATGTATCCTATGATGGCACCAAGCTGGTTTTCTCGCTTCATGAAGGCATGTACACGCGTCGGATGGATGATGCACAGCCCACCTGGAATATCTACGAATTCGATCTTACCCAGCCGGTGTCTTCCACCAACCCCTA
>JASFOJ010000006.1:0-64539 GCA_050116575.1 Gammaproteobacteria bacterium
GCATGGTATCGTTGAACAATGACCACACCCGACAACCCAACGATAGCAAAACCCGTTATTGCTTAGAACACCCCGTAAAGGCGCGGATTAGACCGCACAATAGAGCATCAACAGGTTTATTAGCGTATGTTTGAGGATTTTACCGGTGTGAAATCCTCAAACTCCCCAGGGGTTAGCAGGAAAACACGCAATTTTACAGATAGATACTGAATCAATGATTCCCAACTACGCAATAACGGGGATAACGCACAAAAGCAGCTTTTTCAGCGATATGACATTGGCAACCGATGAATAAATGGGAATCCGGCGCTAAAATTTCGGATATCGGCAGTCGATAGAACCTCTAATGGTTGTTACCATCGCTCGATCACGTGGATCTGATTAACACGAGAATCGCTCAACCCTGTATTGATAGACCATGCGCTGGTTTAAAAAAAGCAAAGACAAGTCCTCCGGTAAACTGATTACGCTTAAGCGCCTGAAAACCACCGCGCGCTGGAGCGGCCGTATACTGCTCGCCCTGTTTTTTGTGGAAATCGGTTTTATATGGGGCCTGATGCCTGACTGGGACGAATTCGCCAACGGCCCGATACCCAAATCCCGCGCCATTAAAAAGTACGAATACCTACATACCGTCGACCCCTCAACGCCCCGTTTACACTGGAACCCGGTCAGCCTCGAATCGCTGCCTAAACACGTGTCGCGGGCTGTCGTGGTTGCCGAAGACTCGCGTTTTTACCAACACAAGGGCCTGGATCAAAAAGCCATTGAGAAAGCCATCGAATATAATTTGTCAAAAGGACGCATAGTCTATGGCGCCAGCACCATATCACAGCAGACCATTAAAAACCTTTTTCTGACCCGATCCCGCAACCCATTACGTAAACTGCATGAAGTCATATTGACCTACATGATGGAACAAAATGTAGGGAAAAAACGCATCCTGGAAATTTATTTGAACATCGCGGAATTCGGCACCGGTATTTTCGGTGTCGATGCCGCGGCACATTATTACTTTGGTAAACCTGCGCGTTACCTGTCAATGGCTGAATCCATTGAACTGGCCGCCACGTTGCCCGCTCCCACCAAGCACAACCCGCGGACACGCACCCGCTTTTTTCAACGAAAGGTCAACAAGATATCCCGGCATATGGGTTATTACTGACAACCGGCGCCGGTTTTTGGCAATGCGATGCTTTGCTGTATGAAAAAGCAACTGCGCGCTGTGATACTTTTGTGATGTCTGCGTGAGGGTCGCGTTAATCTTGTCTTTCACAATTACCCCTGACTACGAACCGGGACGCCATTCGCTTTGTTGCGCCCGCTGTTCGAAGCTTTTTTACCAACATTCACTAAATCCGACAGGGGGAATTATGAAGAAAAAACCACTGCTCTGCCTTGTTTCCGGCGCTCTGTTTTCCATAATGGGCGCATCCGCCGCCAACGCGGCGCAATGGGACGTTACTGTCACCAACCTTACGCATGGTAACCACTTTACGCCGTTATTGATCACTGCCCATGGCGCCAGTGATCATGTATTTGAAGTGGGCACGGCCGCATCCAGCGACTTGCAGGCCATGGCCGAATGCGGTGATCTATCGGGACTTCTGGTCACCTATCCCGCCGACGATGATACGGTCGACAACCCGGCCGGCGGTCTTCTGGCACCCGGAGCCAGCGCTTCCACCATGCTGGACACTTCGATGACTGGTAATACCCATCTGTCCGTTGTTGCGATGGTATTGCCTACCAATGACGCCTTTGTGGGTCTGGATGCCCTGGAAGTACCTATGGCAGCCGGGACTTACACTTATTATCTCAACGCCTATGACGCCGGCACCGAGGCCAATAATGAATTGCTGGATACCAGCGGTTGTGCCACAAACATGCCCGGTATTCCCGGTGCTCCCGGTATGGACGCCGGTACCGGCGGTACCGGTGTTGCCGCCGCTGACAGCAATACCACGGTTCATGTGCACCGTGGCATTCTCGGTGACACTAATTCCACAGGCGGCATCAGCGACCTGGATAGTACGATTCACCGTTGGCAAAACCCGGTGGCTAAAGTTGTTATCACGGTTACGCCATAAGGAGGTTGCAATGCGGCTAAATAACAATCTTCACATGATTAAACTGATCCTGTTACTGGCATTGACCATGGTAGCGACCGGATGCTCTCACAATGATGACAACAACACCATGGCAATGTATGAAGTCACCGTTACCAATATTACCAATAATCAACCATTGGCACCGGTGGCGGTTATTGCCCACAACAGCGGGTATCAACCCTGGCACAGCGGCAGCGCTGCCAGTGACGGGTTGGAGATGCTGGCCGAAGGTGGCGATCCGTCGCAATTGGTGGCGGAAGCTGATATGGATACCGGCGTGGTTGCAACCGCAACATCGACCGGCGGACCATTTGTGCCAGGGACCGCTAAAACCATCACCATAGAAACGATGCCCGATACCGATTTACAGTTGAGTATCGCAACCATGCTGGTCAATACCAATGACGCCTTTGCCGGCGTTAATTCTCTGTCTATCGGTGATATGGCCATGGGCGATACAACGTCGATGATGGCGAAAGTGTACGATGCAGGTACCGAAGATAACACGGAAAGCGCGGCAACTATTCCCGGCCCTGCCGGTATGGGTGAAGGATTCAATGCAGCGCGTGACGATGTCAATTTTGTATCGATCCATGCCGGTGTGGTGACTATTGATGATGGCTTGGCGACATCCGCGTTAGACGAGAGTCATCGTTGGCTGGGACCAGCCGCCGAGGTTAGCGTTACGCGGGTTCAATAATAGCGCCTATTGATAAGAGTAGTAACGCTGGTGTGGAGCCTGGTTTGCGGGCGATAGAACCGTTTAACCTCGGTGATTGATCGCCTGCAAGCAGGCTCCTACGCCATCGATAGATTTGCGGAAAATCGTTATTCATACGATGCAATGTGCTTCGCTTATTGACACCCAACCCCATAATGAGACGCATTGGCAGGCTTTGACCACAAACCTGAGGAACTACCACCGGACTGGTTTCCGGTGTAGGAGCTTGCTTGCAAGCGATTGTAGTTGTTCCAGGCCGGGGATTGATCGCCTGCACGGCAGGCTCCTACGCCATCGATAGGTTTGCGGAAAACCGTTATTCATAGGGTGCAATGCGCTTCGCTTATTGACACCTTACCCCATAATGAGACGCATTGGCAGGCTTTGACCACAAACCTGAGGGACTACCACCGGACTGGTTTCCGGTGTAGGAGCTTGCTTGCAAGCGATCGGACGTTAAGTTCTTTGCGGCGTGTATTTTTTCCACGCGGGTTTTATTGGTTTCGGCGAAACACGATGAACGATACATCATCGGGTTTGGAGGGAAAATCGGTATCTTCGTGGCGCATGCGTTTGTTGCAAAGGTCAATCAGCTGGCGGCAGACTTTTTTCAATGAACCTTTGCGAATAATACTTACGATTTCCGATACTGTCAGGTTGTCAAATAAGCCATCGGTCGCCAGGATCACCGTATCATAACGGGACAACTGTAACGTGGGCCCGATTTCAATGCGCATCTCGGGATTGCCAACGTAATTGGACACCACGTGGCGGTCGTCGTGATGCAGGGCTTCCTGTTCGTTCAGCAAACCCGATTCCACCGCGTATCCCACCGGGGAATGGGAAATGGTCTGCAGTTTGATTTTACCCCGCTGACCCACGACGAGGATCATCGAATCACCCACATGGTAGGGGCGCAGGATATTGTTACTGATTTCCACCGCGGCCGTGGTGGAACCGGCGCCAACGCCCAGCTCATTGATATTTTCATTGGCCTGTTCAATACCGTTGAGCATGTAGTCACGGTAGCCAAACTCGGAAGGCTCGGCACTAACGAAGGCGCGTTGCAGGGATTCCACTACGATTTTCGATGCCTGATCACCGCAAGGCATCCCTCCCATACCGTCAGCGACCACCAACGCACAGGCGTTTTGATCCATATTAAAGACCGCCGCTGAATCTTCATTGCTGGTGTCCTTTTCCGGCGACCGGCTTACATATACCCCGACCGTACCCGTCGTAATAGCATAGGTTTCGGCCACATCGTGCATATCACCGTTGGTATAAAGTTTTTCTGTTGTGGCTTCATCCACGGAAGCCCTTTGTCTGGTTTTTCCGTTTATTGCCACTGCATGGTCTCGATGTATTCCCGGAGCTGTCCGGCGGTTTTGAACTTTTTGAAGATGAGCGAACTCTTCAGGCCGCAGATAATGGCTTTGATTTCCGGGGGTTGTTTGGCGTAATGCTTTTGCCCGCCAAGGGCGTCATAAAAAACACGAATCAGACTGACAACATCATGACGAATGTTTTCGTAGCGCGCCGCTCCCCAATAGTACATATCAATAAGTTTCAGCTCATAACTCAACCCGAAACGGCTGATAATAATATTGTCAGTGTGTAAATCACCGTGGTATTCGCGCATGTGATGAATGGTTTCGATGCCCTTGGCCAGGGCGTGCAACAAATGCAACGCCTGAAACGCTGACAGGCGTTTTCCCGGTTGCCGGTTAATAAACGCACTCAGCAATTCGCCTTCGATATAGTCTGACACCAAAAACGTAATGGGAACGCTGCGGTACATTATGGTGTCCTGGGTAAAATACTGGATCAGGATGGGACAATGCCGCAATTTGTGAAGTTTTTGCGCATAAAACTTGAAAGCCCTATTGTTGGGGTTGCGCTGCGGGAAAAAAAACTTGGCGGCCCGCTCGATATTGGTCAGTACCTCGCGGACCAGATAAACCTCTCCTTCCCAGCCTTCTCCCAGCTTGCTGATGACCTCATATTTTTTGGCCAGTACTCTGCCCGGCTGAAAGTCAAAGGAATCGATGACCAGTTTTTTCGTGGTTTTTGCCATACGACCGTGTTTTACCCTGAAATCGATAATATTATTAACAACTTACTGCCCCCGGATTTTACGACAAGTATAGCCAATTTGCCGTAAAAACCTACGATTCAGCGTAAAAACATGGATTTAACTGATTGATCGGGAATGACTCAGGGGCAGCGGCGCTGCAGAAAGGCACATATATATAGTGCCTTATCCCTGTGACGGCCAATTTTTACGATAGTTAAGGTGTTAGCACGATGCCGATCGCCTACGCAATTATTTTGGTGCATATAAACCCGCTACGGCAAACGCAGGCCCGCACCCTATCTCGTACAATAACTCCCGCTTACAATAATAAAGTCGTTCGCGATCTGCCAATATGGAACCAAACCGCTCGCGCTGTTATCTTTCGGCATTGGGACACCACAGACATTGGTTACCATTTAGTTAAAATACAAACAGTTACTCACATTTATTGAATCATTTTATGATCACCGGCAGCCTGGACAAATGGGATCCCCACTTCTTGCAGCGCCACCCTGCCTTCTGGCCACTGCAACCTTTTGCAGGCGATTTTGTGCAGGCACACGCACGGTGGCCCGGTTTGGCCGACTTCCAGCGGTTCTTTGAACAGGGTGTGGAAACGCATTGCTCGGCTAATAACCAACCCCTGACATTTGTGGCACAGGGCGCCAGGCCGCAACGCTTCGAAGACGGTTATGAACCCCGTATATATTTACAGGGGGAAATCCAGACACGGCTCAACAACTGGCACGATTTCTTTCAGGTCATGGTCTGGCGCATGTTCCCGACAACCAAGGTGTTGCTGAATAAACTACATCATGACGCCATCAAACAGCGACTCGACAACTGCCCCAACCAAACGCAGCGCAGTACCAGGGAGAACATGCTTACCCAGTTTGATGAATGTGGGGCGGTAGTCCTGGCTTCCGACCCCGGTCTGCTGGCATTGATCAGGGAATTTCAATGGAAATCCCTGTTTTGGCAACGGCGAAACGAGCTTGCCGGCAAATTAAAATGCATCGTTTTCGGTCATGCCATCTACGAAAAACTGCTGCACCCGTATATCGGCATGACGGCCCATAGCGTGTTACTACCCGTGGCGCAGGATCTTCTGGAACAATCCACGCAAGTCATCGTGGCCGAAACAGACAAATTGTTAACGGGGATTTTTTCAGACCCGCATACCGTGCGTTCGCCACAGGACCTGTTTCCCTTCCCTCTTCTTGGATTACCCGATTGGGCCGCCAATTCCTCGGAAGCTTTTTACGACGATACCGGTTACTTCCGTCCGCGGCGACACAACCGCTAATTACAACTGGTTCACTGTTTCGCAGCCACAGCCGCCTATGATTGATTTTCTGTGATTGTATTCACAGCACACCGGTCTCCAATCCATTTTAATTAGCCCCAACAATAATATTTATCCTCCACAAGCAAAGGGACATGTGTGATGATCAAAGGCAAACTCAAGGCTGTAAAGTCAGACGCTGTATGGCAAAAAATCTATAAAATTTCACAACTTTTTCCAACCGGTTATGCCGCTGGTGTGGCCGTTATCGCATTCCTTGGATACGCCTACCTGCTGCTGTTCCCCCTTTTACTCATTGCCGGCATCTGGCAAATCGTGACATTCCCTTTGCAGGATCACGTCGCTGGCTCGGAGGTGACTTTTATTCTGTTCTGGGCGGGGATCACCGCGTTGGCGGGCAGCGTAACCGCGCACCTGATCAAGCTGCGGTTCCAGAAAATCGAAGGCATTGCCGTCGATCCGCATATGGCAAACAAACTTTATCGTCTGTTGGATAAAATCAACGTCCAGATGTCCGTTCCACATATTGACCGCATCGTGGTCACGGAACAATTGTCGCTGGACCTGGTAAAAACACCGGTGGTGTCTTTTCCGGTCTGGTCCAGCAATACGCTGGTTATCGGACTACCGTTAATGCAGTGCCTGTCGCCGGAATACTTCGAATGCGCCGTTACCCGCAAACTGCTGCAATACAGCAAACAGCACCATTGGTTCATCAAGTGGTTATATCAACTGCGTATGGCCTGGACGCTGCACTTGCAGGCAGCGTCCGCCAACGTGACGTTCAATAATTTTCTGCTATTGCTGTTCTTCCGCGCCTATGCGCCATTTTACCGGCGTGTCTCCACGCCGGTTGCGCACCGTTGCGAACTGGAAGCGGACAAAGACACGCTGGAACTGATAAACGACGAGGATCTGCTACAAACCATTGAAACCGTGATTGTCACCAAGATTTTTCTTGATCAGCAATACTGGCCCAAAATCGAGAAAATGCTGCTGGATAATTCCCTACAGCGTATCCAGCCCTACACAAAGCTGGAGGATATACTTAAAGGCGGACTCAACACCAAGAACACCAAACGATGGCTCGATACCATTTATACCCATGAACCCCGGCGCATCAACGCGGTTCCCGGCTTACGCGACCGAATGCAGAATATCGGCCGCAGCCGCATTCGAATCCCGGAAAAAATCACCGAATCCGCGGCGCATTACTATCTCGACAAGAACTATCCGAGCATTGTAGCGGGGATTAATCGAATGTGGCAGCAACGCTGTAATCGGCCGAATACCTCATCGGCAGGTTCAGCGGCAACGCAAAACGTCACGACGATTCCCGGTGCACCCGGGGGGTCGTCGACACACCTGTCAGGCAACCTGTTTCACTAACACCCTCACTCAAGGAAAAGTTACTCTCGTCTCGGACATGGACGTCTATTTTTTCGGTACCACGATCGTTAACACGCCGTCCTTATAGTCGGTTTTCATTTTTTCCGGGACAACCGGCTCGGGCAATGTTATTGTCCGCTTGAACTGCCCAAAGAAACGCTCACTGCGCAGCATATTCCCGCTATTGTTCCCATTTTGCTGTTTATTGGATTTGCGGGTTGTCGCTGATATATGCAATTGGTTACCGTCCAACTTGACGTTAATATTCGACTCATCGGCCCCCGGAATGTCCACGGTAATGACGTAACGGTCATCCTGGTCCTGCATGTCCACGTTGGGCGCGAACGTGAAGCCACCGTTTAAGTCGTTGAAGTTGGGGTTGACCTGCAACTGGGAGCGCATATCACCAAATATTTTATTCATTTCATTTTGCATGCGTTGCATTTCTTCAAAGGGGTTCCAGTCATCACTAAATGGATCACCTTTGGGGAGCTTAGGCAATTTTGCCGACGGCGCCGGTGCATTTGACGACGGGGGCTGTTGCAGTGCCTGGACATCTGAGCGCCCGCCCAGTTGTTCCACTTGCCTGGACAGGTTATAGGTATAAAACGCCTGAGCGGCGATGACGAGAATCAATACCGCGCCGATGGCGATGATCGCTTTATTATTCATCTTCAACTCCTGCATACTTAACCGGAATGAGACATACACCTAATTTCTTTACGGAAAATAGCGTTTACTGAAAAAATTTCAAGTACTGGCCTGATAGGTTCTATAAAATTACCGTTGCCACGACTATCATTAGTCACATTACTCAAAACGATACGGCAGTTGCTGCAGCCAACGGCGCAGTAACACCTTTCGATCAATCATCAAAGGATCCACTATGACCGTAAGCACAACCACTACTTTACCGACAACAACGATCACAAAAAGATTCGCCGCTGCTGTGTTCATCGTCTTGTGCAGCGTACTGGCCACCAGCGGCTGTAGTGACGACCATCAGGCAGAACCCACAACTCAGGATACAACCAGCACACCACCCTCGCCCGCTCAAACCGCAGAAAATACAACATCTGAATCAGAATCAGAGCAACCACCGGCCGCAACCGGCGGGGAACAGGAACCCATGGAGACCGCCAAAACTGAATCAACCCCGGCGGAAACTGAACCTGCCACGACCCCGTCCGCCGAAACGCAACAAACCGCTGCCAGTGCTGGAGATCACGGCGACATGCTGGCATTGGCCCGCAAAAGTGGATGCCTTGCCTGCCACAGCGTCGATAAAAAAATCGTGGGACCGGCCTGGAAAGATGTCTCCAAACGCTACGCCGGCAAGGCCGACATTCGCTCCCAGTTAATCGAAAAAATTTCCAAGGGTGGACGCGGCAACTGGACCGAGGTCGTGGGCAATGTCGCCATGCCGCCCTATTATCCCCGTGTCACCAAGGAAAACATCGGCAAACTGGTCGATTTCGTGCTATCCCTGGCCAAATCATAAATCGGGCGACGATACTCATCTGACGTTGTAATACCGGCCGGCAACGTAATCGTTGCCGGCCGATTGCCTATTCTCAGGCAGCCTAATTTCGGCAAATAAATTTCAGCAGACAATGCATTCACAGATCGTGACCGTTTTCGGATCAATGACGCTACAACTTCGGCGTTCAGTTTTGGTTCAGCTTCGCTATTCACTGTCATTTTTTTTTCCGCCTACCGACGGTTATCACCCCTTGGCGCGTTTACCCCATAACGCGGGGTGAAAGATGTTGATATAAATAACCGTGAAGGAGGCCCTATGAAAAACACCAAAAACGTATTCGTTGCTGCGGCGACTATTCTGATGCTGGGATTTTCGTCCACGATCCTGGCGGGTCACGCTGATCGAGACAATCGCGGTGATCGTCATTATTCTGACCGGCACTACCAGGATCGGCACCACCACAACCGCCGCCACCATGACGCCTATGCCAGGGTTGTACATGTTAAACCGATCTACAAGCGTGTTCGCGTTGCCGTACCGGAACAACATTGCCGTCATCGCGAAGTTAGAAAACCGGTCGTGCGGCATATCCATCGTCACGATGGCGGTGATATCGTTGCAGGTGGCATCATCGGCGGCATTATCGGCCACGAACTTGGCAGGGGCCGCGATCAGGGACTGGCTACCGTCACAGGGGCGCTCATTGGATCGGCAATCGCGCACGAAGCCAATAGTCAATATTACACAACAGGGGAATATCGCGTAGAGCACAACCGTCATTGCCGGACCGAAATGCGGTATCACACCGAGCGCAGACTAATCGGCTACCGTGTTAAGTACCGCTACAGGGGAGACATTTACGTTACGCGCATGGACTATCATCCGGGCAAACGGATTCGAATCGACCGCCATGGCGATAGACATGGCCATTCTGGCGGAAAACACAGAAAACGTTTCTAGTTTCCCAGAAAGCCTTTTCAAATGATTCAGCCTGTCATTACGACAACTACAAGATCCACCCAATGCGCAACAACATTGGGTGGATCATTGATTTCACATAGTTTTCACATTGGTTCCACAGTCTTTCTACATACGGACCATAATGAGTTAACGAATCAAAAGTTTACTCAACATTTTTCCAACCGTCGTCGGTTTTGGTCACTTCGTAGCGGGCCCATTTGGCAAACTGGACGCGGGTAATTACTTCGCTACCTGTTGATTGGCGCTGATGGCTCACAACCTTATAAATCACCCTGTCCCTGGCTGCGTCACTGCTCGGCGATTCATCGATGATTTGCCTTACTTCGAGTCGATCGCCGTCAAGACCATTGGAATAGTACCGCGCCAGTCGAATCTGCGAAGGTAATAGATGGGACTGCTGATAATTGTGTACGGACAGGTTAACCAAACGCGCCAAGTCCTCCTCATTAACGTCAACGTATAGATCCAGTTGTTTCATCGCCTGCCGTAAATCATCCGAGGTAAACAACGAGGATACTTGTAACTGGTGCATCCGGTCTTTGATAAGCCGCCGCATCAAATAAACCGGATAACGCCGCCACCGGAAGGCAAAATTAATGACAATGGCCAATATCAATATCATTACCGCATTCACCAGAATCGGCGTCATCACATAGTGGTACCCCATGGCCTGCAGTTCGGGACCACCGATGACGGCAGCCACCGCTGTGGCCCCACCCGGCGGATGTATGCAGCCCAGGTAGTACATAAACAATATGGCTAGCCCTACCGCGGCGGATGTCGCCATGGCGATATCCGGTATGTAACGCGCGCAGGTGACCCCCACCAGCCCGGAGATAACCTGCCCGCCTACCAACGACCACGGTTGGGTGACGTTTACGTGAGGCAAGGCAAATACCAATACCGCGGATGCACCCAGCGAAGCCACCACAAGGTAAGCTTCAGAACCCAGAACATAGTTGCAGATAACTATAGTTAACAGGACGCCGATAAATCCCCCGACGGCGGACACCCATTTTTCGGTATGACTGGTGGTTGATGGCTCCAGGCCAATGAATTTTAATAGTTCTTTCATGGTAAATTAACCCGGTTATTACAAAATACTACTCGGTAAAGGCGCGGTTGACCCTGCAAAACAGATACTCTGCGCGTTTTTACGCGCTTGACCTGAATCATGGTTTCCCATTTATGCAATAGTGGGGTTAACTGACAGACGCCGTTTTCGGCAGTATTCTTTTAGCAGTTATTTTAATTTTATCCAGTCTTCTAAAAGTCAATTGATACAGCCTGAACCGTTAACGCAATGCTGGACGGTTAAGACGCATTTTTGCAGCTAACTATTCCGTCAATCAATAGTATCGATTTTATAAATTTACACGGCTCGTTATATCATCGCTGCTTATCGATCAACTATAGCCTAATTATGATTTTGCGGCATGATTATTGTGGCGTCGTCAATCGATGATATATAGACGGTTTGTTTATCCCGTAACTGTAAAACCAAACAAACCCAAGCCCGTTTAGGGCTGCCAGCCTGACGCCTGCGCGGCAGTTTGATATGTAAATCTAGGCGATAAAAGAGTAAAATTCCACTAAACTTGACATAAGGGCGGTCGCAAGCCGCGCCCGGTTGATACATTGACAATACTCGGTAAACTTTTCGACGCTCATGAATAGACATGCTTCTGAATCAATTGGCCAGCCGGCGCCGCTGAAAAGCTACCACATCCGCTCCATGCAGTTAGCGATCTTTGCCGTTGGCCTAACCGCGATGGTGGTGGCGGGCTGGTACCTGATCGAAGGCATGTTACATTTCTCCGGTGACGCGGCATCGAAACGGGTGTTTATCGCTGCCGGCATTATTTTTCAGATCACCGAGTCTATTTGTTTTATTTCGGCGGCAGCATTGAGTTCCAGACACCTTTACTGGCGCGTTATCCTTTTTGCAATGGGTTGTGTTCTGTTTTTCTTTAGCATTACGGTAATGACCCTGGCGCAAAAAGCGACGCTGCAAAGCGGCGAAAATGAAACCATTGCCTTGAATGATAAAATAGAGGCAACCAGGGCGCAGATTGGCAGCCTGAATGACACCATTGCCGCCTATCGCCTTAACGCAAAGAAACAGAGCCAATCCATCTATGCCAACAGCCGGGAACTGGGACAGGATTCGCTTAACCGGGCGACGGAACTGGAACAACAAAAAAAGGCGCTGTCCGATAAATTGTTCCAATTGCAAAGTTCCCGTCGCCAGACATCCAGTGATTTCTTTCAACAACTGGAGACTGTTACCGGGCTACCTGCCTCGCAAACGGAGTTCTATTTCCTGGTATCACGTTCACTGCTTCTGGAACTGTGTGGAATCCTGCTGTTATCGTTTGCCGCCCATTTGAAGGCGCCCAAAAACACTTTAAAACATGGCCCCGCGCTCGCTATCGAACGACAACGCGACACAATTGACAGACCTAAAGCCGTATTTACCCGTAATAAGCAGCGAGAAATAACGCCGTCGCTGGTCAACAGCGGTCATTGGGCCAGTTCCCACATTCAGGTACTGAAGCAAAAAAGCCGCACAAGTGATCCACAATAACTGACCAGTTAACCCCAAATAGCTCGCCCAGCCGTCAACGTTCGTCTGCAATATCACCAAACGTGAACCCGTTGCTGCAGTTCAATCACGCACGATTGCTCACATGACATCCAGTTGTCGCCTAATATAGAACGTTGCTTTATATCACTCTATGACAAACACCAACTGTGATTAACGGCAACATAATATATAACCAATGCCCTTAATTTTTTATCATTACATAAGATCGTTATATTAATCAATTTACTGATATTTTTCAGATGGTTATGCGATCTCTATGCTGCCATAGAGGACGCAAAAAGAATTTACGAATAAATCTATTCAAGTATTGCTAATTTTTATTTTTCAGCCGATACTATGCCGCTGAGCAGGATCGGGGGCTCAATTGGTGCCACAAGGATTTATTAACGCCGGCACACAATGCTTATTACTACTTTATTTCAGTCACGGGCAGGCAGTCATAACAAAACAATCCCATTTGCCGTGACAGATCAATCAGACTTGTAACACAAAATAAAAGTACATATCAAAATTGCCCCTAACAACTCCTGTCCGAGTTGTGACAATTGGTTTTTTAAAGCGCGGGTTATCTGTAACGCGTTTACCAATAACCCCTTAACCGTTTTCCGCTCGTAAAAACCGGCCATAAAAGGAGACAGACGTAAGGGGGATGTCTTTTGCTTATTCGTGTAGTATGTAACTTCGTAACCGCCATTTCTTCCAATTGTCGAACTAACGGCGCAATATATTACGGGCTCCTGGCAACGTTGGGGCTCGCATGCCTGCTGTCTTTTAATGTTCACGCGGAATCTTTTGAAACATCCATCGATTACACCATGCACAAACTTGCGACGGAATATAACGACCCGTCCGCGCAATACCTGGTAGGTCGCAATTATTTCAAAGGAAAATCCGTCGAGAAGAATATTAAGGAAGCAATTAAATGGTTCGAAATGGCGGCCAAACAAGGCCACGTACGCTCGCAGTACCAATTAGGTAAAATCTACTTGTATGGGAAAGGTATAAAAACCGACCGTAAAAAGGCTTATTTTTATCTTTCCAAAGCGGCGGAGCAAAACCACCTGGAGTCCCAGTACGAACTGGGCAATTACTATCTGCAGGGCAATCCCAACCAGCGCCAATACGAGAAAGCCGTTAAATGGTTTCGCCGTGCGGCCAATCATGACCATGTGCGCTCAACATACATGCTCGGCAAGCTCACCTACGAAGGCAAAGGCACCAAGCGTAATATCGAAAAAGCCAGGCAGTTGTTAAAACTGGCGTCGGATACGGGGCTGCCGGATGCTACAAAGTATCTGGCTAAAATCGACGAACCTGGAGGGCATCATCCTGATGTCGCTGAAGGCGATAGCGACGACAGCCTTGATGGTTTCCACGAGATAGAGCAAAGAGGCGGTCTATCCGTTGTTTCATTGACACCCGGTGACTACTACAAACAAGGTATCGAGTACCTTACCGAAGGCAGTAAACACAACGATAAAGCGACACTGCACAAAGCCGCGCTGGCATTTCAGAAAGCAGCCAAACAAGGGCATGGCAAAGCACAATACCAACTGTCTAAATTGTATAAACAGGGTATTGGCGTCAAACAAAGCGAAGAAATGCACAGACAATGGCTGGCCAAAGCGGCCGAAGCCGGCGTTCGCAGCGCGAAACGCGATCTCGAGGTGCTACAGACACATAACGTACCCGTAAAGCCGCTGGACGCACAAAAAGATCCCGACGAGTTGTACACACTGGCAATGAAATATTATAACGGCGACGGTGTACCCATGGATCAAGGCAAGGCAGCAAGTCTGCTCACTGAGGCAGCCAATCAGAATCATGCCGATGCGCAATACCAATTGGGGGTTATGTATCGGGCAGGTATTGGTGTTGCCAAAAGTTACGACAAAGCCAAACACTGGCTGCAAAAAGCTTACCAAAACGAAATCGCATCCGCTCAATTGGCGCTGAAGGCGATGGAACACGAAGAGCAGCAGCCGGCTGCATCCGTTCCGGTGTCAATAAAGGCACAAAAACAAAGTGATGACCCACTAACATCACAATTAATTGCAAAACAGTCATCGCCGATTTACCCCTTTTTGAAGGATGCCCGCGACGGTGATGCCCAGGCGCAATACAAGCTTGGCCTGACTTTCCTCAAGGGTGGTAATGGCATCGAGCGCGATATTGATGAAGCGCTCAAGTGGTTAAAATCTTCGGCACGTAACAATAATATTGCCGCGAATCTTAAACTGGGAATGTTGTATTACAAAGGAATTGATGTCGAACGGGATTATCGGTCCGCCGCAAACTGGTTGGAGAAAGCCGCTAAAAGCGGTAATGCCACTGCCCAGTACATGATGGGAAACTTTTATCGCAAAGGCCTCGGAGTGGATAAAAACAACACCACTGCGATTAAATGGTACCGCAAGGCCGCCAACCAGGGTCATCGGGAAGCGCGTAAACGCCTGGGCGGATGCCGTATCTGCTAACTCTCTTATTGCTATCTACCAACAATCACGAATAACAACAACCACGATAGGATATCGTTATGATCAGGCATTACTCTTACTTTTACCTTGTAATCGTTATATTACTCGTATCTTTCAGCGGTACGGTCGGGGCACTTGAGTTTAGTGGTTTTGCCAGCGCCACGTACGTTTCCGGTGACGACGAGGAAAACAATTTTGCGCTGGGCAAGGCGGAACTAATTACCGAACACAATCTCAGCGACAAAACTTACGGCATTCTTGATATTGTGTTCGAAACGGAAGGTGGCGAAACCATACCCGAGATTGAGCGGCTTTCGATAAATCACACGGTAAACAATCTATTCGAGATTGGCGCCGGACGTTATATGGAACCACTGGGATTCTGGAACCATAATTTTGCTCATGGCTCGCTGGCACAACACACAGTCTCGCGACCGTATTTACTGGAAATTGAGCAGGATGAGAAAGGCTTTCTACCCTCTCACCTTATCGGACTGTTAATACAAGGCGAGACAGATTCATGGAGCTATCAGTTTTCCATGGCTAACGGCAGTGGTATCGACTCCAGTAACGCCGCCTCACCAACCGGTTCAGCGCGTGTATTTCCTTTGAACAGTGAATCCCCCGGTGATGCGTTAACCACGCTGCTGCGCACCACGTACATAGCCAGCGACAGCCTGGAAATCGGCCTGACACTGAGTTCGCACGAGTATATCGAAACCAGTGACGCTGGCCTGGTCAACAAAGGGGAATCCTTGTTCAAACAGTCTTTTGTCTCGATGGATTTTAACTATAACCTGGCGTCGTTTTACCTGTTCGGGGAAGGCTATTACATGCAGTATGACGACAATGCCGATATGACCACGGTCACGCCCAATCCGGATACTTATAACGCGACCGCCTATTACATACAATTCGGCTACCGCGCCACCCAAAAACTGACATTGGTTTCGCGTTATGAGTCACTGGATTTTGACAAAGATGCAACGCTTTTTGACATCCAAAAAATCGAACCACAAACCCATACCGTTCTCGGGTTTAACTACGCACTGGAACCCAGTAACTCGATCCGCTTTGAAGCACAGCAAATCGATCCTGATACAGGTGATTCGAACACGGTTTATTACCTGCAATGGTTTTTCTATATGCTGTAAAAAACCACGCCACCGCATAAAACCCAATAAAAAACCGCATCAACATATCGTTGATGCGGTTTTTTTATATGATTGGTGAATCTTTTATATGGGCTGTAAAGAGTAGCCGCGAAGGGATTGGGCAAACTTCTGCAGCACATCAATACCCGTTTGTTCCGCTTGCACACACCATTCCTGTAACCGCGCAAGCCTTTTTGCCTGATTTTCACTGGAGCGGGTCAGGATTTCCTTCAGCTTCTGCTTGTATTGATAAACGGTTTCAAGAGCGTGGCTTTCCGCCATGGCCTGCTGCAGAATCTCCTTGGCGCGGCAGTCCAGTTTAAGGTCTTCCCGAATCATAAACCGCCTGGCGCGCTTGTACACATTACGCACTGAATTACTGGCGCTGGCACATTCCTGCTGCACCACCGGTTTGATGACATCGCGGCCGTACAGGGCCATAACGTGAACCCGGTTACGTATCACAGCTTTAACGGTATCGAGATCCACCTTGGCTTTCGCGGGATCAAACGCGCTTTTCGGTGATACGGTACGTACCTTGGCCAGTCCCAGTAACTGCATGGTGCGAATATAAAACCAGCCGATATCAAACTCCCACCATTTGTGTGACAGGCGTGCCGAAGCGGCATAGGCATGATGATTATTGTGGAACTCTTCGCCGCCGATCAATATTCCCACGGGCATGATATTGCGCGCGGCGTCAGCAGTTTCAAAACTGCGATAACCCCAATAATGACCGATACCGTTAATGATACCGGCCGCCCAGAAGGGAATCCAGATCATTTGCACGGCAAACACGGTTATGCCGATAACACCAAACAACAGCACATCAATAACCGCCATAAGGCTAATGCCTAAAAACGGAAAACGGCTGTAAATTTTTCTTTCCAGCCAGTCATTGGGAGTCCCATGACCATAGTTACGCAGCGTTTCCGGATTTGACGCTTCGTCACGATACAGTTCAGCGCCACGCCATAATACGGTTTTGAGGCCCCGGGTTTGCGGGCTATGCGGGTCTTCCGGTGTTTCACATTTGGCGTGATGTTTACGGTGAATGGCAACCCATTGTTTGGTCACCATCCCTGTGGTCATCCACAACCAGAAACGGAAAAAATGGCTGACCAGTGGATGCAAGTTAACTGAACGATGCGCCTGGTGGCGATGCAAAAAAATGGTGACGGCGGCTATGGTAATATGCGTCATAACGAGTAACGCTATTACTACTTCCCACCAGGATAAATTTAGTAGACCATCGAGCATGGAACTTTCCCCTTGAATTCGGAATAAAATAACTTTAAGTGTTAATGAATGTTAATGTTTGAGGCGTCTGCTTTCTGAATAATATTGGAATGATTTCGGACAATGACTGATAATACCACTACTGCAAAATCCTTTTTAGTTAAATTCGCTTTGTTGCCGATTGGAAAATTTATCTTTGTTGTATTCTGTTATCGGACTGTTCCGATAAGATATTTAATAACCAATTTCTTTTTCTATCAACGATAGCTATAATTCTGATGGTCGTGTTTTCTCAACGCAATCCTTTGCAATTCAATTAGTTAAGAATAATATCTAAAATATCTATAATGTAGATTTCATCTGATTCTTATCATTCGCTATCCATACGACACTATACTAGGAATAAAGGTTCAGACCAATGTCAGTTAATGTAAAGGATGAACTATTTATCGTATTGCTTTATGTTACTTTCATTTACGATATTCACTGACATCAAATGCCTATTAATATGACAAATCACTGCAGACTTGGGCGTAGTCCCTTGCTCCCCTCCCGCCGTTCCTTGTCCTGGCAGACTGTCGCCTTGATGTTGATTTTAACACTGGTTATCACCGTATTATTGCCGCTAGCTGGTAGCGCCGCGGACAAAAAAGACCGCTATCGGCTGGAAACCAAAAACATCAAAATCGGCATGTTTCCCCGCACACCGTCTCAAATGGCGGCTTTCTATGAAGGACGAGGTTTTCCCGAAAATGCGATCAATGAAACCAGGAAACGTTGTTTCATTACCGTGGGAATGCGCAATACCGGCAAACAAATCATCTGGCTGAATCTCGCTTCCTGGCGTTTTTATAACCGACACGGTGAAATTCAGCGAACCAGCCGCGACCAGTGGAAACAAACCTGGCAAAAATTGGGTGTCCCGTTGGCCAGCCAGTCGACATTCAACTGGACCTTGTTGCCGGAACAACGGGATCTTCATCCCGATGAACCGGCGGGCGGCAACATCACCCTGGAACCCGTAGACGAACCCTTTGACGTGAAAGCCACCTTTGCCACTGGCAAGGATAAATCCGGAAAACCACTGGTCGTTGAAATGAAAAACGTTCGTTGCCTGAAAGACAGTGATCTGGAAAAAAGTGAGAAAGCATCATGAATAAACAGTTCATTGCGCTGGTCATGGTCCTGGTTACGGTCTCGTACTGCGAACTGGTACCGGCAGAACCCAATGTCCCCAAAGGCATTATCACACTGGATGGCCGGCCTGCACCCGCCCTGCAACTTAAGGATATGGACGGTAACGCTTACGATATCCGGGAGTCCAGGGGCCAATGGGTGTTTGTCCATTTCTGGGCATCGTGGTGTGGCCCTTGCCGCCGGGAAATGCCCACAGTCCAGCGCATGGCATCAAAGCTGGAAGATCAGCCTATCAAGTTCGTACTGGTCAATACTTCAGAAACGGACGACACGGTATTTAATTTTCTGGGTGTTGTGGCCCCTGACATGTCCACGCTTATGGACCGTGACGGCCTGGTGACCGAACGCTGGCAACCACGGGGGTTGCCCGCCAGCTTTTTCGTCAGTCCCCGCGGAACACTGGAATACATTGCCTTGGGAGGACGAAAATGGGATAAACCGCCGTTGTTCGATTTCGTAAAACAGGTAATCATGGCCCCCGGGAAAGCGGATAACTAAAATCATCTGCGTCCGTGCTGGACAGATAACCTTTCCGCCGCCGGCGATAATCCCAAATTAATAAAGCACCTCGCCCGATAATGACGCCGGCGACTGGTTCATGTTGGCGTTGATCACGTTGCCAAAACCGGTCTCGAAATCAACGCCGGCGCGGTCGCCGGATTGCCCGATCACCACGCTTCTTATATAAGTGGGCATCAGGTAGGCGCCGCAGGCTTCAGCCACCTCACAAACCCGGTTGTCATTGTCCGTGTCAGTACTGGCGCTGATTTGGTAACTGCCCGGCGCAACGTTGTCGAACTCATATTGATACTGTCCGTTAACGTAGCGCGCTTGCACTTTATCAAGAATCGCCAATGTATTACTGTCCCGCAACACCACATATTCGAAACCGGGATTGTCGTCGAAGTTTGCAATATAAACCTGCATCAATACCGGAATACTGACGGTATTGGCGCTGGACGTCACCGTAATCGTTGCCGAATAAGTCTGTGTTTCCTGCGGCAGGCTTTGCCGGTCGACCTGAACGGTATAACGTCCTAAACCATTAGCATCCACGTCCACCGGCGTGGCTGTTAACCAGTCGGCGTTATCATCCACCTGTACCACATTCAGATCACCGTCACCGCCATTCGCCACAACGAAATCCAATACCGAAGTATCGGCACCGAAATTTAGAGCGGCCGGCTGAACTTCCGCAACCGGCGGTAATGTATCGATAGGTGTATTACCAGCTCCGGATGCCGCATTGACGGCGCGCAGCGCATTGACAATGCCGTAACCAAACTTGTCGTCTCTGCCGGCGTCGCCAAGATCGTCGGTCATTTCACCATTTGCCAGCAACCGGTCAATATCGTCGGGGGTTAAATCAGGATTGACGGATTTCATCAATGCAATAACACCGGCGACGTGGGGCGACGCCATGGACGTACCCTGATAAAATACAAACCCAAAACGAATGCTGCCATTGGCATCGCTGCCCACGGTACTCAGCACACCGTCAGAATAGCCGTCGCCATTCACGTCCGTCGAGCTGCCACCCGGCGCGGCGATATCGACCGTGGCACCGAAATTGGAATAACCCGCCAGTGTATTGTTAATGGTCGTGGCACTAACGGAAATAACACCATCCAGCGAAGCCGGATAATTCAAACCACTGGACGATTCATTGCCGGCAGCCGCCACGATCACTACACCGGCTTCCCGGGCAAGCCGAAAGGCTTGTGGTGGCACGGTGGTATTGGAAGGTCCCCCCAGGCTGAGATTAATGACATCGGCTTTGCGTGGCGGCACGGTACCGGAATCGTTGGGCAGGCCGGCGGCATAACGCACCGCTTGCTCGATATCATAGTCGGTCCCGCCAAAGCGGCCCAGGGCGCGTAACGGCATGATCTTCGCGTCCCAGGCCACTCCAGCGACACCATTGAGATTGTCCGATGCGGCGGCAATGGTACCGCTCACATGGGTTCCATGAAAACTACTGTTGCCGTTGGGATCATCGCCAACGTCATCGGGATTGTCGTCGATGCCGTCGCCATCGCCGGCATTGTCCGGGTCCCGGATAAAATCGTAGCCATCGATCAACTGCCCCTGCAAATCGGGGTGATTCAGTAAAACACCGGTATCAATGACGGCGACAATCGTATTCGCCCCTTTTGTCACATCCCAGGCCTGTGGCAGATTAATCTGCGGAAAATGCCATTGATAACTGTAGTATTCGTCGTTGGGTACAGTCGTTGACGGTTGACGAATATAATTAAGCCTCGCTGAAACAATATCTGGCCGTTTACGCAACGCCTTTACCACGTCAATGGTGTCCTGCATGCGTTGTGGCTCTGTCCGTGCAGCGCCGGCCAGGCGTTTAACACCCAGCACCCGGAACGCATTGTCCGGCCCTGCGACGGGATCGATACTCAATAACATACTGCGATTAGTCGACCCCGACTTGTATTGCAATCCCAATGACTGCGCAATGCTCGAAGCCGTTTGCACCGAGGCAGTATTCGGACCAGCAGAATGGTCGTGCCGGTACTGCACAATCACTTCGCCCGGCACAAAGGGTTGATCCGTTGGGGCGGAAAACTGTTGTGGCGACGGCTGTGTTTGTTGCTGCGCCGACAGGCCGATGGTAAGCACATAATTCGACGCACCGCTTATCGCCGAAATCCGGATATAGTAGACGCCGTCGCTGTTGATACTAATAGACTCGGTTTGGTGTTCTCCGGTTGTATGCTGCAGTGTCGTACCAACGCTATCGAGCAAAAACATCGCTATACGGTTTGTACCGTTAGCGCTACCACCGTCCGGCGCGTTTAACGAAATGGACTGGTTGGCAAAAAGGCGTACCCGGTAATAATCGTCGGTATCACCCTGCTCGAACGATCGCCCATCCGGTCCGGTGCCGGCCACGTTAACATAGCCACCCAGCGTTGTTGGATTGGGAATATCCTGCGCGGTTTCCCGTGTATCATTACTACTGTACGGCGCATTGGGATCATTGATATCCCTATCGAAGGAGGAACCGGTGGCTGTGCTGATAGTCCCGGTGATAGTGGCGCCCCCGCCCGGCTCGGGGCCACCGGCCTTTTCATCCACACAACCATTCAATAAAACAGCGACAAGCGCCATATTCAAAACATAAACGACGATTGCCGGAATACTAAATCCGTTTGGCCCGTTAACCATATTAAAACCTTGTTTCAACATCCTGATGAATTTGACGGACAACGGACTGATAATAACGCGCCCTTTTTAGGGGACATGACAACTTCAATCAATGGCATTCAGCCGGCGGGATAAACCCGAAGCCTCATACCAACATGTGTTCCCGTCAAACAGTTGATAAAAACCACCAGACAACCACCGCACAACAAAAGTTATTGATAGAAACCTTTGTTGTATAAATCTCTCATGGTGGTCTGGTTATTCCAGTCGTTACTGCGCGACGACTGAATAATGAGTACCGTGTAACCGTATTTTTGCTGATTGTGTGAAAACACCTGAGGTGTTTGCCGGGTAGATCCGGTGTCTACTGGAAAGGTATTCATGATCCGCCCCCTCGTCATGAATGAAATGGACAAGCTTTGTGGCCTCAATTTTTTGAACACGTTAGACCGGCGTTACTTAAACCAACATTCTGTTACCAACCGTTGTTTATACCAGGCTCCCTTACCGCTGGTGTTAACGGGGTATCAGCATCCGTCGATGGTCATCGACCGGGATACGACTTAACTATACCATCGCCTCTTAAGTGTTTCTACTTTTTTTACGTAGGTATTGTGATCCCCGTTTCAGCAACTCAAAGACTCCCTAAGCTATTGGTAGTTGGGGTCATTTACATTTATTCGAAATAATGCATTAGAATCCCCTCAGATATCACTGTTGCTGTATATACGTAGGAAAAGTCAGCGGCAAGCAAGACAAAGATAACTATCGATCATTGATCGGGCCAATGGCGACATTACTGACCTTTGTTGTTACCGGTCCTTTGTTTCTGATACAAGTCATTCAAAGGTATTGAACGTCCATCTTCGGTTACCATGCGCACGTGGGAGCGATTCAGTTCTCGGGGCCCCCGGACGCCGCAGGAATGGGCGATGACACAGACTTCGTGGGTGAGGTTGGTGGCATAGTTGGCGACCCGGACGGATTTCAACTGCGGGTCCAGTCCTTTTTGCAAACGGGGATTGTGAGTAGTAATACCAGTGGGACAGGTATTTTTGTTGCATTGCAATGCCTGAATACATCCAAGCGCAAACATAAAGCCGCGCGCGGATACTACGAAATCCGCGCCAACACTATAGGCCCAGGCCACTTCTCCGGGCGTGATCAGTTTACCCGACGCTATAACTTTTATACGTTCCTTGAGGCCGTGGTGTTCCAGCAAATCCACCACCGCCGGCAGGCTTTCTCGAATAGGCAAACCCACATAATCAATCAAACTCATGGGGGCAGCTCCGGTGCCGCCGTCGGCACTGTCGATGGTGATAAAATCAGGCGCACTGTCAATAATTCCCTGTTTCTTAATTGCGATACAAAGCTCATCCAGCCAGCCAAAGGATCCGACCACAGTTTTAAAACCAACCGGCTTGCCGGTAACGCGGCGAATGCGTTGCACCATGATAAGAATGTCGTCTACGTCAGCAATATCGGGATGACGATTGGGACTAATGGATGCCTGACCGACCGGTATACCACGGATTTGCGCAATTTCCCTGGTCACCTTTTTCCCGGGCAGTATGCCGCCTTTGCCGGGTTTCGCCCCCTGGCTAATTTTTATTTCGAACATTTTCACTTGCTGGCGCGCGGCCAGTTCCCGTAGCTTGTCGTCACTCAACAAACCCTGCTCATCGCGAACGCCGTATTTGGCGGTACCGATTTGAAATACCAGATCTGCCCCTCCCTCCAGGTGGTACGATGATAGACCGCCCTCCCCCGTATTCAGCCAGCAGCCGGCCATCCGGGCCCCGTTTGACAAAGCGACCACCGCTGGTTTTGAAATGGCACCGTAGCTCAAGGCCGAAATATTGATGAGCGATTGCGATGTGTATGGATGGGGACAATTGGGGCCGATGGTTACGCCGTGAATGGGTGTTGCATCCTGTCCCAATACCGGAAACGCCGTATTGACGAACAGCAGTGTGCCCGCCGGGCGCAGATCCCGTGTCGAACCAAATGCCACTGTATTTTGTTCCGATTTCGACGCGCGATAAACCCAGGAACGTTCCGCTCTATTGAATGGTAATTCCTCGCGATCCAGGGCAAAAAAATACTGACGGAAAAATTCGCCAAGACGTTCGAAGATCCACCGCAACCGCCCAATAATAGGGAAGTTGCGCCTGATAGCGTGCTTGGTTTGAGTAACGTCGATGACAAACAGTATCAGTAAAACCAGCACGCCGATGCCGATAACCACGATAAACAGTGAGGCAAGAAAATCGACGACGCCAAATACATGGGGGGAATTGCTTATCATTTTTTCCTAATCCATTCGTTAAAGTCCGGTCTTATCCGCTTTAATGGGTCACAGTGCGGGAAAACCAGCGCACCGGGTATCCCTTGTAAACAGCATATCCCGTGCCGCCGATATCCATGCCGGCCGCCAGAGCAGATGGCACATTGGTGATCTGGCAAGCGTACGATCTGGCCGCCATCGCTTATTTACTCCAGTTCTATGCGCCAGGTGGAAAAAACCGCGCTGTGGCTCACCGATTATCAACAAAAACGCTATGACAAAAACGCTAAGATTAATAAAATTGTCAGAATTAATGTAGTAAATACAGCTAGTTATAGATTTTTATTGGAATTTTTCGAGGATACTGCAATTTGGGCGTCGGATAAGCTTTGCTAAAAATCGTACGGATTTCTATAATGCTTTGAGAAATACGATAACGCTGATTGCGGCGCGCCTGGGGGAGGCACACATTATCAATGTCGTCGTATTAAGCAACAATATCAACGGAATCGGGGGAACGCTGTCGACCGGCGGCGTATTGCGTTATTTGTATGGCTCAACATGCTTCAAAGTCGACGAAGACGGCTCACAAAATAAACAAAACCAAACAAAGTCTTATTCTTGGTTTTGCCGCCATTATTGGGTTAATGGCCTTTCTCGTTATCTTCCGCTCCAATGAACTCGAAGTTACTAAAAGTCATATCGACAAGATTGGCAAAAACCACCTCACCAAAATCGGCTTGATTGTACAAATGCGCTCGGCTGCCCATGAGCGCACCCTGGCACTGCAACGCATGATGCTGCAAACCGATCCCTTTGTGCGCGACGAAGAATGGATACGCTTCAACCGTTTAGGCGCCGAATTTGCCCGCGCCAGGTTACACATTTTGTCGATGCAGTTGACCCAACGGGAAAAAACGCTGCTCGATTACCAGGGGGGTGTCACCAAAAAAGCACAGGCTCTGCAAAAACGGGTCATCGACTTATTGAACAATGACAAGTTCGGCCAGGCACGTGAAATATTACTGAAGAGCGTCATCCCCATAAAAGAACAGGTCATCAATCAGCTCAATACTTTCTATCATTACCAGGAAACCGAAGCGGAAAAAATCGCGCGCGATACCAGCGAGCTTTACCAGGAAATGCGTTCGTTAATATTGGTGGTATCCGCCATTGCGCTGGCACTGGGTGTTGCCATCGCCACCTATATGGTACGGCGCACGGCCAACGCCGAAAGTGCTTTAACCAACGCTTATGCCAATATCCAGAAACAAAGCGCCGAGAAAAGCCAGTTCCTGGCCGATGTCATTGACGAATACCGTTCACCCCTCAATTCGCTGATGCACTACAGCGACGCGATTGCCAGAAACATGCGCAATGACAAATCAAACAGCAAGGAATTTCTGTCGGATATCATTAAGATCCAGAACGCCTGTCATCACTTGAACGGACTCACCACTGAAATCATCGGCCTGACCAATGTCGAAGCCGGCAAAGATACCCTGTCGGCCCAGGATCTGGATATCTGCGAATTCGTTAATGACGTTGCCGACCGTTTCAGGCCCATTGCGGCGAAAAATAACAACCAGATTGAAATTCAGTGCCCTAACGATATTGGTTATATGGAAACGGACCCGACCAAGCTCCAGCAAATTCTGTTTAACCTGCTGGCCAATGCCTGTAAGTACACCGAATTTGGACTGATCACCCTCAATGTGAAATATGAAACCACGCGCGGCAACGCAAACGGGACGGGCAACCAGCGCTGGATAACGTTCAGCGTTATCGACACGGGCATCGGTATTGCGCCCGAAAAGGTCGACAGAATATTCAATGCCATTCCCAATATAAGCCGCCCGATTAGTAAACACCAGGAAGACAGCGGACTGAATCTGGCTATTAGCCGGCGCATATGCCATATGATGGGCGGCGAAATTATGATAAACAGTGAGCCAGGTATGGGTTCGGTGTTTTCCGTAAAGCTTCCCTTCGAAGCAAATCCCGTGGTTGCGTGAATACTGCGAAAGCCACTTCAAACAACCGGTTTCATTTTTAGCAGCAAGCCCTATCTTTAAAAAAACATTGTCGCTTTTACAAAAGATAAGTGCTCACAAGAGTTACATGCAATGAGTTATTCGTCTGTCATCAGTTCAGATATCCTGTATCAACATTTGGACGATCACGATTGGCGTATTATTGACTGCCGCTTCAACCTGCAGGCGCCGGACCAGGGACGTGGCCAATACGCTATCGAACATATACCCAATGCTTTATATGCTCATCTCGATGAAGATCTGTCCTCACCGGTCACCGAAACCAGCGGCCGCCACCCGCTTCCCGACATTGAAAAGTTGAAAGCAAAACTTGGTGAGTGGGGAATCAACGCGCAAACCCAGGTGTTGGCCTATGACGATGCCGGTGGCAGCTACGCCGCTCGACTATGGTGGTTGCTTCACTGGCTGGGACACACAAAAGTGGCTGTTTTGGACGGGGGATTCAGTATCTGGAAAAAGCAGGGTTTACCCACTACCGCTGAACGGCCCTGCGTGTCGCCCACGGTATTCACCGGTGAACCAAACAACGAGATGCTAATTAGCACCGATGAACTCCAGCGCCAGCTGAAACATTATACAGTGTGCCTGATTGATGTGCGCGACCCTGAGCGCTTTACAGGAAAACAGGAACCCATCGACAAAGTGGCAGGCCATATACCGGGCGCCAACAATATTCCCTGGAAACACAATATAGATGGTAATAGCCTGTTCCTGCCCAAAGGACAGTTATATGATCAATACAAAGCATTGCTACAAACCCGGCCCGCTAACGAAATAACGTTCATGTGCGGATCCGGTGTCACCGCCTGCCACAGCCTCGTGGTATTGGCGTACCTGGGTATCAGTGGCGCCAAGCTGTACGCAGGTTCATGGAGCGAATGGATTCGCGATCCCGCCCGCCCGATTATGAAAGACAATCACTAGCAATTGCTAAACGTATCAAATCCCGCGCCTTGTTCAGCTGAAGTTCATCTGGTGCATATAACATATATTGGAAATATATCTTTTTTACTCAGTTTTTGACCAGCATCAAAAAGTTTAAAACTTTAGTCTTTTACGCTGGTATTTGTGGCATTCAATATTTGTCGATTTCGATTTAATATTGTAAAGTCACTTGGGAAAATACAAGGAAAAAGTTAAAAAGGAAATTTTAGAAAAATGCAGTTTGGCCGACATAGTTGCGGTGGATATTTCTAAACCATGTTTGCAATACAACAACCATTTAAAAAAATATCCCGATGGCGCTTTTCGCCGGTATTGCTGCGAAATTCATGTAAACCATAACCTATTGAAATCAGCATTGAGGGTACTAATATGAGCGAAACTTTATACGAAAAAATAGGCGGTGATGCGGCCGTTAACGCAGCTGTTGATATTTTCTACCGCAAAGTTTTGGCGGATGACCGGATTAACCAGTTCTTTGAAGGCGTTGACATGGACCGCCAAGCCGCCAAACAAAAAGCTTTTTTGACGTTGGCCTTTGGCGGACCCAATAACTATAGCGGCAAAGATATGCGCGACGGTCATGCCCACCTGGTTCAACAGGGCCTCAATGACAGTCATTTTGACGCCGTTATGGAAAACCTGGGCGCCACTTTAAAAGAACTAAACGTCCCCGACGAATTGATCGCAGAAGCGGCAGCAATCGCAGAAAGCACACGCAGTGATGTGTTAGGACGCTAGTTAAAATTTAAAGGCGCTCTGTTTTGCGCCGTTAAATAATATTACGACACTGCTCTTTGTAACAATGAGAAGAATTGTGACATTTGCAGGAAAAAGTGAAGAAAATATGGACCCCGTTGCGGCAGGAATTGGCTGATACCGGTATCGCGATCATTGAGTATCCAAATCGGAAAAATTCGACGCGACAAGAAGAACTAGAACGAATTATAGGTGATTGTTGGTTTCTGCAGTAACGGGGCAAACATAAACGGGGCACAATACCAATCTAGACTCTAACACGACTTCATTTACGACAGGCACGCCTATGTCAGCCGCTTAAACCGTGGCCGAACGCGTGAACGAATATGCGTTATGCGGGGAAGTTAATGTGCTGTTAAATAAGCATGCCGCCGGATGATAAGTATGTTGTAGATTAGATAATCAGTGCTTTCCAATCGATTAACTTTAAAATTAAAAAGATTTGCTTGTGATTCAATACGACCAGGAAGAATACTACCCCGATAATAACGAGTCCGTGCTCGATTGTTTGCTTCGCCACGGTGTTGAACCCCCTAACTCCTGCCGCAGTGGTTTGTGCCAAACCTGCCTGATGCGCTCGGTCGATGGAAAACCGCCACCGGCGGCGCAAAAAGGCTTGAAACAATCATTGGTGGTCCAAAACTACTTTCTCGCCTGTACCTGTGTTCCGCAGGAAGACATGAGAATTGTCCTGCCCGACACCAATCAGTTTCGCAAAACCACGACCGTGGTGGATAAATCGTTTCTCACTGAGAACATATTACGATTACGTTTGGCAGTACCTGACGATTTTCACTATTTTGCCGGTCAATATTTAACGATCTTCAAAAACACCAACACCGGGCGCAGCTACTCGCTGGCCAGCGTCCCCGGCGTTGATGACTTCCTGGAATTTCATATTCAGCTGCTGCCTGACGGTCAGCTTAGCCAATGGTTGGCAAACGATATAGATAGCGGCACCCCTGTTTCCATCAGCGAAACGGTCGGCGATTGCATTTACCTGGATAAGCACGCCCACCAGCCCCTGGTAATGATCGGTACCGGGACCGGCCTGGCACCGTTGATTGGTGTACTCCGGGACGCTTTGCACCAGGGTCACCGGGAAAAAATTCGACTTTACCACGGCGTGAAAACGGCGTCGGATTTATACTTTCACGATACGCTGCAAGACATTGCAGCTGAGCACAGCAACGTCGAATATTACCCCTGCGTCTCCCGTGAAACGGTAGACCTACCCCTCCGGCACGGACGGGCCAGTGATATCGCCATTAAAGATATCGGTGATTTTTCCAACTATTGTGTTTACCTTTGTGGTAACCCTGACATGGTAAACAGCACCAAACGCAGTATATTTCTTGCATGTGCCTCTTTTCAGGATATTTACGCGGACCCATTCGTTCACGCCTGACAGTACTACGCTATGAACGATACGGGCTTGAAGCAATCTGACCTAAAACCTAGATCCTACCCCTCCACGACTTATCAATTACAGCTATAATCTAATAAGCGCATTTAGTCCTGTATAATAACAGTTGCAGGCGTTATTCCGTGGCTGTCGGACCAAAGGTTAACCAATAATCATGGCAAACATCATCATTCTCGGTGCGGGACGTATCGGCAGAACCATCGCTATGGATCTGGCTGAGCAACATAATATTCAGGCACTGGATATTGATGCCCACAAACTCGATGCTTTACAGGAATCCAACAATGCCATTGATGTCCGGCAGGTCGATTTATTAAGCGCACGCAGTATTGGCAAGGCCATAGAACCAGCGGACCTGGTCATTAGCGCTGTGCCCGGTGACATGGGTTATCACACGCTGGAGGCTATTATCCAAAACGGTAAAAACGTGGTGGACATTTCCTTTTTCCCGGAAGAGGTGCTGCAGCTAAATGAGTTGGCAAAACAGCATGACGTAACAGCCATCGTTGACATGGGTATCGCACCCGGTATGAGCAACCTGATTCTCGGTTATCACGACATCGCGATGAATATTGACTCATTTTTCTGCGCCGTTGGCGGCCTACCGAAAAATCCCGTACCACCTTTCAACTATAAAGCACCGTTTTCCCCCGTCGATGTTATTGAAGAGTATACCCGTGCCGCACGTCTGATAGTTGCCGGCAAGCCGTTGACCAAACCGCCACTGAGTGATATTGAACCCATCGAGCTGCCAAAGGCCGGTAGCCTGGAAGCCTTTAATACCGATGGCCTGCGAACGTTGTTGACCACAATGCGTCATATACCCAACATGGTGGAAAAAACCCTGCGTTATCCCGGTCACGCGCAACTCATAAAAGCCCTGGCACAAGCCGGTTTTTTTAACAAGGAACCGCTCACCGAGATAAGTAGTTTTGTGCGGCCACTGGATGTGACAGTTAATTTGTTAAACAAACAATGGTACCTTGAGCCCAAGGAAGAGGAATTCACCGTCATGCGCATTACCATCTGCGGAAAGGAAAACGGAACGGCGGTCTGCTACCAATACGATTTATATGATGAATATGACAGCAATACCGATACCACATCCATGGCACGCTGCACCGGCTATGCCTGCAATGCCGCCGCCAGTTTGATCCTGGAACAAGGCTATAAGCACGAAGGCATCAATCCGCCGGAGTTAATCGGCAAAATTCCCGCGCATTTTGATTTCATTATGAACTACCTGAACAACAGGGGCGTTGTTTTTACACACTCGCTACAACATCCGGAGTCCTAACTGTCATGTAATACCGTTTTCTGAGTTCACACCCCGCCCCATGTCCACCTGTCTTGGCCGCCACTGCCATAAAAAACAACTTGACTGGGTTGTTCATTTTTTAGCCATCTCTATAACACCCGCGATGATTTCTATTTGACCTGCGCGAAAAGCACAATTACATTTAATCTTTTAATGGGTTCAATCGTTTAGTTTAATAACACACCTAACACATCACCCACCGGGAGGTCACAGATGCAACCAAAATCGATCTTTATTGCCCTTATTTGCTGCCTGGCGCTGGCAACAGCTCAATCCGCCTTCGCCGCCAGTGATGCCATTAAAACCATGGCCGGCATAATGCTGCACTTGCACCACTACCCGTCGGATGCAGAAAAACAACAATTGAAAGAGCTGGCCAATAACAGCAGTACCACGGATGCGGAGAAAACCATTGCCACGGCCATCATGAACCTGAAACACAAAGCCACAGCGGCGGATAAAGAGAAACTCAGTAAAGTGATAAATGACGATTCCACTCCCGGACCGGCGCGGGCTCTCGCCAAAATCGTCCGCGACATTGCCCATATGGCCAGCGACGCTGACAAAAAGAAACTGGAAGAAATGATGAAGTAAGCGGCCCACCATAAATTCTGCACGCAACAACGGGGATGAAGGCTCATCCCCGTTGCTAACGCCTGGTACCGTCCCTGGTCCCGTGATTGAGCGTTTAAGGCGAACTATCTAGCGCGTCAACAATTCCAGTTCTGACAATAGTTGCACCGCCTCATCATAGTCGCGGCCGCAGCTATCGGCACTGGCCTGGAAATGAACGCATACTTGCGGACGTTCGACATGATGAAACAACCGGCAATGATTGTTGTCATCAAGCTGGACGCAACGCTGACCCGCCGGTTTGCCCGACGACATACCCGGAATAAAGGATGATATCGAGGGAATGATACAACATGCCCCACAGCCGACCCGGCATTTCATACGTAACATCCGTAAGACATCATTAGCATACAGTTCACCAGGTCTGGCAACGATTTGCTATCCAATTAACACTCAGATTGATCGTTTGCGTTGTTGTTGTAACGCTTTTTCTTTTTGGGCCGATTTGTCAATCAGGACTTTATAAACATAACCGGCACCGGAACGCAGATCCATAATGGATTCGCCATCATCCCACTTCACATGCAACACGGGGATACCCATAACGTTTTCCTGGTAGTTCGACTGGGCATTGCCGTATTGTTCCTGCGCCTTGTCAATCAGTTTTAGATAAAAGTCCTGTGTCGAAACCTTGCGGTCATAGACAATATAGATTTTATAAAGCTTGCCCTTGAAGAAATAATATTCAATCTTCTTGTTGTCATCGGCCCGGCGCACGTAAACCTCCGGATCGGTTTCCATATGATCCGCGTAGTTGTATTGGCTGCCTTTTCCCGCCTTATGGACCTCCTGCAGGTTCTTGACTTGCGCTACACTCATCCCCCAGGTGATGTCCTGATCACCGGCAGGTAACGAGACCGAGGCCACCTGCATGGCCGCGCCCAATAACATACTTATCATCATATTGTCGTCCTCACATCCATCCACTCCCATTGGTTGGCATTGTAAGTGAAGCCAGTTGGTGCGAACAATACGCAAACCAGGATTCTACCAGCCAATGGAGCACACATCGGGTTCGACAGGTAGCTGCCTCAGAAACGCGGATTCAAGGGTCTATGGCCCACCCAACACACCATTGCGGACACGAAACCTGTGTCAGGTTTCGCCATATACGCGACATTTACACGCACATAAAGTAAGGTTTTTTAAGGAAATTTGACCTTCTCTTAGGACTTCGCTAATCTCAGTGGCGCAACAATACACACAACGTTTATCAAGAAAACTAACATTTTGGAGGGGGTCTGATGGATCTTCATATTATTTTATTTATTAGCTTGTTTGCGCTGGCCATGATTGGTGCCTTCAACGACAGCAAAAAAGTATAAGACGTAACCATCAGAAGTGAAAAAAGCCAACCCTGCGGTTGGCTTTTTTTATGCTGTTAATACGTAAGCTCCATCCCTCAATTTAACGGTAATGCTAACTAAGGTAATGCTAACTAAATAGTCCACCCTAAATCATGCGCCCTTCGGGCGGGGTCTCCGCCTCTGAACCGCCAGAGTCCGGCTGTGACGGCGGACTAGGCTGCTTTTCGGGGGCCGGCTTATTCAGCTCCTTCAAGGCATCGTCCAGCGATTCGGTAAGATCCTGTAAATCACGCTGAATTTTCGGACCATATTTTTCGATGGCATCCTGCACGTCTTTCTGCACGGATTTACCCATTTCTTCCAGGTGCTTTTTCATTTCCGGCGTCGCTTGTTTCAAGTCCTTGAGTGACTCCTCAACCTTGCCCGAAAACCGTTGGCCCAACTCGTTCAAATCGTCCACGAGCTTATCCAAGCCTTTCTTTTCACTGGCTTTTAGCAGTGACTGGCGGGTTTGCGGGTAGTTCACCCGCCATTGCTCGCGCTCGCGTTGCAAGGTCGTGGTAAAACGGGTAGATGATGACGACGGCGGCTTGTCCAGTTGCAGAGTGGTTTCAACGGTTGCCGTATCGCTTTTAATACTCACCTGCCCGAACGAAACCGTGGCTTGCTTGTAATCACCAATGTGTTCGTTTAATTGTGGCTCAGATTCGGGGGTAGCGTAATCGGCAGCCTTGTTTACGTCACCGTTTAACATGGCCGCCCAGAAATGCTGTGCCGTTTGTGAGGGTGTTAAAGGCGTCGTACCACACCCCGGTAACACCATGGTGATCAGCGGCAGTACCAGCACACTTATCATTATTTGTCGCATTGCTATAATTTTCCTTTACTTTTGTCTGTAACTTATTATTCTGACCTGCCGATCCCATCAATAATTCCTTGCATAACCCGCTGACCTGCTTATATTATTTTAAATTGAGCCGCCATCCGACCGGCAGCTCAGGGGCGATAATGCGCAACACAAATAATACCAGCAAAATCCCTTTTTATTCGTGAATAAATTAAGCAAAATGGCATAAAAGCCGATATTGCCAATAATCGGCAAGCCGTTGTTTTTATTACGTAAGTGCCAGGCGTATGGGGCACAAAGGACATTTTTCCAGTGAGTGAACGTGCTTTTCGTTTAATCATGGGCATAGTGCTGTTGGTGCTCATCTATGTCGACTATATGCCCTTGTTCTACATCTACATCTTTGTCCTGTTTTTCGAGGGAATCACCAATTGGCGCGTCCCGATTCTGGTAAATCGCATCCGCTTTGGCCAGGATTACCCGGCGAACCAGCCAGAACCGGCGGTAATCGATTCCCGCTTCGCGTTCGAAGCCGAACGTGCCATGCGCCTGCTATTCGCCGTAGTCATGGTGTTTTCCATTTTTGTATTGCCTCGCGACTTGTGGTTTCTTAACTGGGTCATTGGCGCATTTTTAGCCCTGGCCGGGTTGGTAAATTTTTGTCCTGTCGTCGTCACTTTCAAAGCTCTGGGATTCAGGTGAATAATAATCGCAACGTGTTGTCCGACGACTGGAAACGCAACTGGCAACAAAGCATTGCTGTCAGAATCTGCGCTCTCGCCCTGTGGGCAATCCTGCCTATCTCGCTACTAGTGACTTTTTATTATATTCACGATCTCGAAAGCGATCTGGAAACGGAGTATATCAATAAAGCCGATACGCTCGCTCATCGCCTGCAGTCGCAATACCCGGATGCACTCATATCCTCAACGGGCAACCGCAATGGGAAAATTAACGCCCTCATTCACGAACTGGGATTTTCCTTCGTTCGGGTTTTATCCGGTCAAAATGAACTGTATTTTGGAAAAGAAGACGCCGATACCCAGTTTGTCGTCAGGAATATCATCATACAATCACCCACCGACAATCAGTATTACAAAATAAAACTGGTCGCCTACTTTCCGGTTCTCGGCAAACTGGTAAGCCAACACCGCAATCGGATTTTGTTTCCGGTTATTGTGGGACTGTTATTGTTTGGCCTGTTTTTAATTTGGGCGATTCGCACAACGGTGCACAAACCTTTTGAAGACCTGGTAAGCAATACCCAAAAAGTGTCACTGGGACAACACGATCTTCGCTTTGACACTTCCCGTCAGGATGAATTTGGCTATATAGCCCGGTTCTTTAACGACATGCTGGACAAGTTGTTGGAACAGCAGGAACAGCTTAAAGTTGCCGTCGATGAGGCCAAGCGAGCCAACAAAGCCAAATCGGCTTTTCTGGCAAACATGTCTCATGAACTGCGAACACCATTAAACGCAATTATTGGTTATTCGGACCTGCTTGTTGAACAGGCAACGGATTTGAACCAGCTCGAATCCATTCCCGATTTGCGCAAGATCAGTATGGCAGGAAAATATCTGCTGGATTTGATTAATAATATTCTCGACATCACAAAAATCGAAGCCGGGAAAACCGAAGTCTATTATGAAAATATTGATATTCACACCATGATTGATGAAATAACATCGACCATGTTGCCCCTGACCGAGAAAAACAACAACGAACTGGTGGTTTCCATGGATCCGGAAATCGGCGAGTTTAAAGCCGACTATACCAAGTTGCGGCAAAGTATATTCAATTTATTATCCAACGCCTGTAAATTCACCCTGAACGGAACCATTCGATTACGCGCTTTTCGTGTTATCCGCAACAATAAGGAAAAATTATTGTTTGAAATCGCCGATAATGGCACGGGCATGTCGGACGAAACGTTACGCAATCTGTTTGTACCTTTTTCCAGGGGCGATCAAGCAGGCACCCAAAAAATCGCCGGCACCGGTCTAGGACTTGCTATCAGCCGCAACTTCTGTAATTTAATGGGCGGCGAAATTTCCGCGCAAAGTACGCTTGGAGCTGGCACCGTATTTACCATTCATATTCCCTACATTAAATCTGACCTGCAAATCAGCCAACCGGCAATCGCACCTGCCTCTATGCACGGTTAATTGGCGTTTCGCGCACAGCTATATTGCATCTGCAAACATTGTCTATAGAGACGTCATGTTGATGTCACGCCATGTTATACCATTTTCGCAATAACAACTCTTACAGTATCAAATATTTTGATAACTATCGTTAAACGCTTTACCGGTTTGTAGCTCGATCATATGAAAGTCAACCATTGCGTTTCGCGCCATGGCCATTCCTTTAAATCAATTGTGAAATTAACAAGTTTTCGTGTCACCATTTATAAACTAACAACCTCTCAATTGATTTGTTTTTGTACTAATTTGTTTGTTTGACAATCAATTTCATTCCGTTATCGTTGAATACCCCGATATTCATTAAATATTCGCATCACCTCATTAACTAAGGTATTACACTTATCCGCACTAACTACGTTACACTGCGTGACTTTTACGGCCGTAACATTAATCATTTCTTAATGTTACTACGTTACCTTTTACACAAGTCTTCGGGGGAGATTTATATGATCAACAAAAGAACACTGATCCAGTTCCTGCTTCTCACAGCAATTTTATTACTGAGTCAGTTTGCAGCATGGGCGGACAGTGAACACCATCACGACGGCAACATACTTGCAGCCGACAAAGTCCGAGGTGATTTTTCCATTATGGTGCTGGGTTCCGGCGGCCCCATCGCCACACAACAAGCACGCGCCAGCGCCGGTTACCTCATTTTTATTGACGGCAAACCGCGAATCCTGATGGATGCCGGCGGCGGTACCTTTCAACGTCTGGCCGCCAGTGGCGTGGACGTTGACATAAAGGATCTGGATATTATTTTATTGTCGCACTTGCATATCGACCATATGGGAGACCTCTCGCCCATTATTAAAAACATCTACTTCCAGAACCGCGTTTATAACCTCGCACATCCGGGCACTTTCCCACCGGGACGCACCGCCCCGTTTAAAATATATGGACCGAAAACCAACGGTATTCCTTTCCCGAAGGCTGTCCTGAAAAAAGCCAAACCCAACGTACCACAATATCCCAGTGTGACGGATTTTGCCGACAGTCACTATGATCTGGACACCGGCAGTGACCGCTACCTCCACATTTTTACGCGTGCCATCAGCGCGGGCATCTTCGGTTACGAGGCGAACGATATTACGGCGGACTGGACCAGCGATGCCACTACCGAAATAACGGCCACCGATACTGGTATTGACGGACTGGTCATAAAAGCCATTGGTGTCAATCACGGTCCGGTTCCGGCATTGGCCTATCGCATCGAATACAAGGGTAAATCCATTGTCTTTTCGGGCGACACCAGTTCCAGAAGTACATTACCACCACCGGACAGTACACCACTGGCCAACGGCGGCAACATGGTGCAAATCTCATCCAATGCGGACCTGCTCATTTATGATACTGCGATCATGGATGATGCTCCGGATGGACCTAACGATGCGGTTTTCTTTGCGCTGCATACCACGCCCAGCCGAATGGGTGAAGTTGCGGCCGCGGCCAACGCGAAGAATTTGTTGCTTTCTCATTTGACGAAAGTCACCCAGGACCGCATCCCTGAAATTAAAACCTTAATCCGTAACCAGGGTTATCGCGGAGATATCGACGCCGCTGAAGACCTGCAGGTCATTAACCTTCTGGATAAGCACCATGATCATCATTAAGCGTTAGAACAGCATTTGTACCCGTAGTGCAATTTCCTCTCTACTTGCACTACACTTTGTAAAGCGAGGCAATCTCCTTCCCTTTTTACGATTGCTTCGCTTTTTTTATGCCTGAGATTTCGCACCAAACCCTTAAACGCAAGGGCGCCAAGACGCAAAGAACGCAAGACTTTTATGGCTTACCCCACAACTCTGGATGAAACCAAGTCGACACCTTATTTGTCTGTAAAATCCATTTGCGCGACTGTGCATATCAGTGCTGGTTACGGGTAACGCCAGGCGCTGATCAATAATATATGAATCTTACAGACAGAGTGTTATTGTTGTTTCTCTGCGCCGTTGCGTCTTTGCGTTGAGATTGTTAACTGTTTAGTCTTTCCTGGGCAGCGATAAGAAAGACGAATTTGAGGCTTATCAAACCCGGCGTATGTTGTAACGCAACCGGCTCGATTTGAGGTTGGGATTGAGTTGGGGGATATCAGTCAGGTTTTGACGTAATGTTCTCTGGTTGGATTCTTTTTTCAAAAACGCGCCAATGGCGTTTTCATAGTTTGGAGCGGTAAACTGAAAACAGGCTTTAAATTGTTTATGGATCTTGTCATCGGTAAAGTAGGCGCAGGCTCTCAGCTGCCGACTGGATACAAAATTGGTAATAAGTAGGCCGTCACGTTTCAACAATTTATTCAGCTTGCGGAACCATTTTGCGTCCGCCTCCACCGCCCTCACCGGCTCGCCATCCTGCTCGCCAAACAGGTCATCAACGATGAGATCATATTTTTCGCCGTCGTACTCCTTGATCCATTGCACGGCATCGGCATAGTGCAAGTCGACATTTTTCTGTTTGACATAAAAAAACCGCCGGGCAACATATAAATGATAGGGGTTCAACTCCACACCGGTTATGTGTTCAGGCTGGAGAAAATGCTGGAACTGCTGCATCACAGCACCGCCCCCAACACCCAGCACCAAAATCCGTTTGATCTTGCCCCGTGGGTAGAAAAACGCCGGGATCATCAGCAGATCCCAAATACTGCCGGAGACGGGATTGTCCGGATTGAACTGGCTGTGAAACACCCCATTGGTGTACAGACGCCGCGTGCGCCCTGCCATGCGTACTTCATAGCGGGTCCCGCCAACCCGCCGTTGCCAGACTATAGACATAAATGATTGAAAACTCGTGATTACTTCCAGTTACTTAAAACTACCATTTTGTTTGAACGATAAACATGCAATTTTAAAACCAGCAAGACTAGCCGAAGGCTTCCCGTTTTGCAATCGGCGTATAGCCGGCGACACCGCTGCCGACAATTACTCTGGATCGATCAATTCGCGATATATATTGGCGTTGCCCGGTCTACGGCCACCTGCATTTTCCACCCGGACAGTGGACATACGCGCCGACCATGCGATTCGCTGCCATCATGCCAGCGTTATAGATGTATCTTCACCTTTTCCTTGATGTACGCCATACTATAAACAGATATTTAGGATTATTATTAATAACCACATTAAGTGTTTAACCGCAATGATCCATAATAGACGTTATGACTGAACTGCTACGCTGGTTTCACGATATTAAAAACGATGACGTCGCCAAAGTGGGCGGCAAAAACGCATCCCTCGGCGAAATGATCGGCCAATTGTCTTCTAAAGGCATTCAGGTTCCCGGTGGTTTCGCCACCACCGCGCAGGCTTTTCGGGAGTTCCTGGCCTGCGACGGTCTCGACGAGCGGATTTATCAGGCACTGGATGCGCTGGATGTTAACGATGTCCGGGCGTTATCCAGCACGGGGCAACAGGTCCGGCAATGGATTATGAATACGCCTTTCTCCCCGGCAATGCAGGAAGCCCTGAAAACGGCGTACCAGCAACTGATCGAGCAATACGGCAACGAAAGCACATTTGCGGTTAGGTCGTCAGCCACCGCCGAAGACCTGCCGGAAGCCTCCTTTGCCGGCCAACAGGAGACCTATCTCAATATTAGTGGCACCGATCATCTACTCAACGCCGTTAAAGCGGTCTTTGCCTCCCTGTTTAACGATCGCGCCATCGCCTACCGTGTTCACCAGAATTTTGACCATCGTGCCGTCGCCTTGTCAGCAGGCGTACAAAAAATGGTGCGATCGGACCAGGCCAGCAGCGGGGTCATGTTTTCCATCGATACCGAATCCGGTTTTGAAGACGTGGTACTTATTACCAGTGCCTACGGGCTCGGGGAAACCGTCGTGCAGGGAACCGTCAATCCGGATGAATTTGTGGTTTACAAACCGGCTTTGCAGCAACAACGCCCGGCGATACTAAGCCGGCGGCTCGGCAACAAGGCAGTCGCCATGATCTATAACGAAGGGGGTACTGGTGAGAATGCGACGATAACCACCGACGTACCTCTGGAAAAACAACGCCAGTTCAGTATCAACGACGATGAGATACTGCAATTAGCCCGCTTTGCAACCACCATCGAACAGCATTACGGTCGTGCCATGGATATCGAATGGGCCAAGGACGGCATCGACGAACAGTTGTATATTGTGCAGGCGCGTCCGGAAACCGTCAAAAGCCGCGACGATAAAAAAGTTATCAAACGTTATGAACTGAAATCCCAGGGCACACTGTTAATTAGCGGGCGCAGTATCGGTCAACGGATAGCCGCCGGTACCGTGCGTATCGTCATGAGCGCCAAGGAAATAGATCGAGTCAAACCGGGCGACATTCTGGTAACCGATATGACGGACCCGGACTGGGAACCCATAATGAAACAGGCCTCGGCTATTGTAACCAACCGCGGCGGGCGTACCTGCCATGCCGCCATTATCGCGCGTGAAATGGGTATTCCAGCGGTGGTGGGCTGCGGCAACGCCACAGAGGTTATTACCGACGGTAGCGAGGTAACCGTATCCTGTGCCGAAGGAGATACCGGCTATATCTACAAAGGCCGGCTGCCGTTTGACATTAACGAAGTCAAAGTTGATTCCATGCCGCCGTTACCGTTTAAAATCATGATGAACGTGGCGGCTCCGGACCGTGCCTTCGATTTCCGTAACCTACCCAACGAAGGCGTGGGATTGGCACGCCTGGAATTTATTATCAACGGCACCATCGGTGTCCACCCCAAGGCACTCATACAGTTTGACAATCAGCCGGAAGACATCAAGGCACAAATTCGAGACAAAATGGCCGGCTATCATGACCCGGTGAGTTTTTACATCGAGAAACTTACCGAAGGCATTGCCACGATCGCCGCGGCATTCAATCCCAAACCGGTCATTGTGCGCATGTCCGATTTCAAATCCAACGAATATGCCAACCTTATCGGTGGCAAAAATTTTGAGCCGGAAGAAGAAAATCCCATGCTTGGGTTTCGAGGTGCTTCCCGTTATGTCAGCAAATCATTTCGCGATTGCTTTGAACTGGAATGTTTTGCCATTAAAAAAGTTCGCGATGACATTGGTTTGACCAATGTCGCCGTGATGATTCCTTTCGTTCGCACCGTGACCGAAGCCGAAGCCGTCGCAGACCTGCTTTACGACAACGATCTGCATCGCGGCGATAACGGTCTGGAAGTCATTATGATGTGTGAGATCCCTTCCAATGCCCTGTTGGCGGATCAGTTCCTGGAACACTTTGATGGCTTTTCTATCGGCTCCAATGACCTGACCCAACTCACACTGGGACTGGACAGGGATTCGGGCCTGGTGGCGGAGCTGTTTGACGAACGCAACGATGCGGTAAAAGCGTTGCTCAGTATGGCCATCAAATCCTGCCGGCAAAAAATGAAATATGTGGGTATATGCGGTCAGGGCCCGTCCGACCACCCGGACCTGGCTTTCTGGCTCCTGGAACAAGGCATTGGCAGTATATCCCTGAATCCGGATTCTGTTATTGAAACGTGGCTTTACCTGGCAGAACACTTGAAATCCCGGCAGAACTGACGTGGCAGCAGCGACAACAATTCGTCAACTATAGTTCGTGCGAAAACCGTTTACTTCACGATAATGCCCGGCGCCGCATCTTTTGCTATGCACGCTTCCGATGGTATGCTTGACGCATTACCAACGAAAACCCGGCCGCCGGCTTTTCCTTATAATTCATATTGCATTCATACAGTTACCGGGCCTGTGATGACCAGAAAAAACTCGAATTTACCCGTTTTTACTGACCTTGCTCAATATCTACCCGGGTAGCTGACGCTAAGATTATTATAAAATTGTTGTTATACCAATAAACGCCGCATTGGAGGAATAAACAATGAGCACACTGGTTATGGTAGCCGATGCCAGTCGCGCAAGATTTTTCAGCGCCGACGATCCCCGCGGAAAATTAACCGAAATAGACAGTATGGTTCACCCCGAATCCAAATTACATCCCAACGAAATGGCGTCCGACGAACCCGGCAGAACGTCAAATCGGGGTGGACAAGGCGTTAATTCACTGGATCCGGAAATCGATCCCAAACGCCAGGAGGCGATTCGCTTTGCCAAGGATGTTACCACCAAATTGAACGCTGTACGGCAACAGGGCCGGTATAACAAAGTCTACATCGTAGCAGCACCGGTGTTCCTGGGTATTTTAAGGAGCAATATTAATGGCGACACTAAACGCGCCATCAAGGACGAAATCAACAAGGATTTAACGGCTTTACGAATTGATGAAATCCGGGCTCATCTGCCGGAACGGTTGTAACCCGGATTTTCTTTTTACATGACAACGTGACAATGTGACCACGACAACCAAGATGTCAAAAAACGTGTCACCCAATCTAACACAGGAATTATGAGCATCAAACCTCTTTCCCCGGAACAACTCTACTATGCCTGCCAGCCCGGCGAATTGACATTCTCCACCACAGCCGAACTTGAACAACTCAGCGAGACCATCGGTCAGGAACGCGCCATGGAGGCCATTGATTTCGGTGTTGGTATTCAACACGATGGCTACAATCTTTTTGTGCTGGGATCAACCGGTATCGGCAAACACGAAGTGGTTCAAAGAGAACTGGAGCGGCGCGCCGAAACCGCCTCACCGCCGCCAGACTGGTGCTATGTCAACAACTTTAAAGCGCCTCACAAACCCAAAGCCCTGCGACTGCCCACGGGCATGGCAATTCAATTGCGTGACGATATGGCGCAATTGGTTGAAGACCTGCGCAACGCAATTCCAGCGGCTTTTCGCAGTGATGAATACCGCATCAGAGCACAGGAACTCAACGAGGAATTTGAAGACCGCCAGGAAGTGGCTTTCAATAAACTGAATGACCACGCAAAGGAAAAAGGCGTCGCCATATTGCGCACACCGACCGGCTACACCCTGGCGCCGATGCGCGATGATGAAACCCTGTCTCCCGAAGAGTTCGACAAACTGCCCAAAGGAGAACAGGAACGCATCGAAAAAGCCATCGAAGGGTTGCGTGATGAACTCAAGGAAACCATTCGGAGTATACCCGGTTGGCAGAAAGAATATCACCAGCGGATTAAAAAGCTTAACCAGGAAGTCTCCGAACTGACAATTGACCAGCTAACCAAGCCATTACTCAATAAGTATGAAAACCTCGACAACGTACGCGACTATATTTCCGAGGTCAAAGATGATGTGATTAAAAATGTCGATGAGTTCCGCACCAGCGAAGAAGAGGAACCGGCAACGATGCTGGGCATCAAGCAACCGGCTAAAAGTAAAGGGATTGAGTTTTCACCGTACAATGTCAATGTACTGGTGGATAACTCGGACACTAACGGTGCCCCGGTCGTCTATGAAGACAATCCAACTTATCTCTATTTACTGGGACGCGTTGAACATTCATCACAGTTCGGCACCCTGCTCACCAATTTCACGCTGATAAAAGCCGGCGCCCTGCACAGGGCCAACGGCGGTTATCTTGTAGTGGATGCTCGCAAGTTACTGATGCGAGGATTCGCATGGGAAGGTTTGAAGCGCGCCTTGCGTTCGGGCGAAATCCGTATCGAATCATTGGAACAAATGCTAAGCCTGGCGAGTACTATTACCCTGGAACCTGAACCCATACCTATCAACATCAAACTGGTGCTGACCGGTGACCGGCTGCTTTATTATCTGCTCAATGAGTATGAACCGGAATTCGGCCGTCTGTTTAAAGTCGCCGCGGACTTTTCCGAAGACATTAAGCGAAACCCGGAAAACACCATGTTGTACGCAAGACTGGTCGCCTCGCTGCAACGCCGGGAAAAATTGAAGGATTTCGACGCCAGCGGTGTCGCCCGCGTCATTGAACAATGCGCCCGGCGTGCCGAAGATGGCGCAAAGTTATCGCTGCATATGGGCGGTCTGGTTGACTTACTGCGTGAATCAGACTACTGGGCACAACAGGATAGCCAGGATATTGTTTCCAGGACCCATGTCCAGAAAGCCATTGATAAGCAAATCTATCGACTTGATCAGATACGCTCGCGAAGCCAGGAGTCTATCCAACGGGGCATCCATATTATTGATACCGAGGGCAGCGAAGTCGGCCAGGTCAACGGTTTGTCTGTCATGGAACTGGGCGACTACAGTTTCGGACAACCGGCCCGCATAACCGCGACCGCGCGGCTGGGTGAAGGAGAAGTTATCGACATCGAGCGCGAAGTGGACCTGGGCGGACCGATACATTCCAAAGCGGTAATGATATTGTCGGCTTATCTGGCGGACCACTACGCCCGTGATTGTCCGTTATCATTATCCGCTACCTTGGTGTTTGAACAGTCCTACGGGATGATTGAGGGCGACAGCGCCTCCATTGCAGAACTCTGTGCGCTGCTTTCGGCACTGGCCGGTGTGCCCGTCAAACAGTCGCTGGCGGTTACCGGCTCCATTAGTCAGTTGGGTTATGTGCAACCCATCGGCGGCGCCAATGAGAAAATTGAAGGATTCTTTGACGTTTGCGACGCCAGGGGATTAACCGGTGAACAGGGTGTTATCATCCCTGAATCCAACATTACTCACCTGATGCTCCGTCACGATATTGTTGAGGCCGCCAAACAGGGCAAGTTTCATATTTATCCCGTCAGTCACGTGGAGCAGGCATTGGAAATGCTGACCGGTCTGCAAGCCGGCAAACGTGATGAAAAAGGCTCCTACCCTGACGGCAGCCTGAACGCGCAGGTACAAAAACGCCTGGAAGAACTCAATAATATTCAGCAGGAATTCTCCGTCAAGGCCAAAGGTGTAAAGAACGTTGAAAGCGCCGACTCCTAAAGCAAAAGTGTTACATATCTACGTAGCCATGGATGCCGCCAGCCACAGCGTTGACGCGCTGACATCGGCCATCACCCTGGCGGGGCAACTGGAGGCGGAATTAACCGGTCTGTTCATTGAAGATATTGACCTGTTGCGTTCGGCGCAACTACCATTTGCCAGTGAAATCATTGCTGACAGTGGGCGGGAACGGCTGTTGACCAGCAACGACATCGAACGATCGTTGCGTGCATGGTCTGCGGAAATGCAAAACACGCTGATTAACCAGGCCCGCAAAGCCCAAATTAAATATTCATTTCGAACCGTACGGGGGCGCCGCCTGGACGCCATATTGACCGAAGCCGGTGTGTCCGACTTATTGATTTTCGCCCGTCCCCGTTATCGGCTCACTCCCGCTCTGAGTCAGGCAACGAATATCGGACTAATATACGACGGCTCCGAGCAATCACAACATGGTGTCGCAATACTGGGTAAACTGGCCGCCAAGGGACTGGCTCACGTTACGTTAATTAATGTTGAAAAGCAGCCACAAGCTCAGGACAGTAAATACGATATACATCATGCCGCACAATGGTTAACGCATCGGGGAATGAGCGTTTCGTTGCAAAATCCCGCTGATAAATCTGTTCCTGCTCTGGTTAGCCTGCTGAAACGACACCATGCCTCACTGTTGTTGGTACCGGCAAACAACGAGCTATGCAAGCAGTCCGGGCAGTTCCGGCAACTGGAAAGCCGCCTGGAATGTCCTTTAGTGATTATTCGATAACGATGCTTTTATCACCTCTTTTGCAATTAAAAACAGCCCTACCGATGGATAAACTAACATTGAACACTATCGTTTGCGGGACAAGTCCCATACACTGAATGAGACCAACCGGCCATTGGTATACAAACGATACTCAATAGTTAATGAATGGGGGGTATAGGCCAGGGAACGGACATTTTCCTGGGATACGACGCCACCGGCCTGGTTGCGAAAATTGTTCTTATCCAGAAACACCAGAAAGTTATCGGCGGCTTTGATTAACTTGACCTCGCCAGCCGCCGCGTCCACGTTTAAACGCAGACGGTCTTGCTTCAGTATCAACTCCATGTTTTCAATGCGGCTGGTTTTTCGGTCCGGCGAACGCCAGGTCGATTCCAGTTTGAAGGTTTGCGAACGCTCAAAGCTAATTTCCGGTTCCACCTTATAAGCGTGCACTTTCTTTTTTACTGCGTTGATAGTGCCGCCGCATACAGTTTCCTGCACCGTGCCTTGCCAGTTCCCTTGCAATGACGTGAATAATGTTTTTAAGTCTTTATATTGGGAAGTGGTTAAATTACTGATATCCACCTCTGCGGTTACCGGCTCTCCGGCACGTTTGGAAGGTGAATCACTGAAGCAGGTCTCGGCCATGCCAGGCGCGGGGACAGCCACCAATAACAATACAAACAGGTTACATATAAACACGGCACCTAATCGAACCGCAGGGATCAAAACAGCCATAGCGTTTCCCAAAACAATACCGGCCAATAAAACCACACCGGTGAATAATCTGTCCTGTTTTCAGTATAGGTAATCCACCGGATTATTGCGAACCTTAGTAACGAGTACTACGCTGTCATTGATTCGTCCTGGACGACCAGCCTGTCTTTTCATTACTTGTAGCTGCCGATGAATCAAGTATACCAGCAACGTATATAAGCAACCTTGTTTTGGAAATCACACTATGACACAGCTTATGATATCAACCCTTGCGCGCGATGCCGTGTTGTTGACCAACGGCACCGCGTTGACGGACACCGGCAAGAAGTATCTTCGCGAACTGCATTACGAGCATTGATATGCCGCGCCTTTCACAGTTTCATCGCTTACTGCCCGCCGGTGAGTCCGCGTTATTTATGGGCGATGGGCTTTTCCGTGAACAGGTAATCTTTCAGTTCGTCATTAAACTTGGCATCTTTGCGGCGAATCCATTCCAGCACCATGGCTGCGTGTTCCTTTTCTTCGTCCCGGTTATGAGCCAGAATGGCTTTCAACTCCTCATCCTTGCAGGCATCGATTCGCTGGTTATACCAGTCGACGGCTTCCAGTTCTTCCATTAACGAAATAACCGCACGATGGAAGTCACGGGTGTCATCGCTCAATTCACCGACTGGTTCATGATAACCTTCATTTGCCATTAGTTATTCTCCTGAGGTATTGTTAATTTAAACAACTTTTAGTCTTAGGGTCGGAAAAATTCTGTTCGAATATCGACCAAATTGGCCATAGACCATAAGCAAATTCTATTGATTCGCCGCTGGAAATTCATCAAAAATTTTCAATGTGTTCTTGACCTTGGTAGGATTTTCTCAAATCCTGCTGAGTTCTTATGAAGACTTGGTCGCCGATAGCACCCCGGCGGTCGTCGTTGAGACACCAATACCACAGGAAAACTCTGGATATTGACATTTATCATTGGCGACAAGCTTTCGTCACACGCAATATCAAAAATTCTATCTATTCGCTGAATTGTGATACCGGAATCGGTCTATTGCAAATCCGCGGCATTTTCTAAGGATCTGCGCCATGCCTTCAACCACACCACCTGAATCGAATGGCGCACAGGCAACGCAGGATGCCCCTTCCCAAATCTCCCGGACAAATATCCTGCTGTTGGGCCTGGTGAGTTTCATTAACGATACATCCAGCAAGATCATCCTCCCGGTGCTGCCGTTGTTCATCAAAGATCTCGGAGGTGGCGGCCTGGCAATAGGGATTATTTCCGGCATCAGCGACAGTATCGCCAGCCTGTTTACGCTTTTCGCCGGTTACTGGTCCGACCGAGTCGGCAACCGCAAAACCTTTGTATTCAGCGGTTATGTTATCGCTGCCATTGCCAAATTGTGCTTTGCCTTTGCGTACATGTGGCAACACGTGTTACTGCTCCGAACCATTGAACGGCTGGGCAAAGGCATTCGCAGCGCCCCGCGGGATGCGCTATTGGCCTCGTCGACACACCAAAAAATCCGCGGCCGCGGTTTCGGTGTACATCGGGCCATGGACAGTGCTGGCGCCGTGTTTGGCACTCTAATTGCGTTTGTGTTGTTCTGGTACCTTGGCATGAGCTTCAGCCACATTTTTATCATTGCAGGTGTGACCGGATTCGCTGCACTGATTCCATTGTTTTTTGTCAAAGAGAGCGATCGGCCGGTAAGGCAAAGACACTATCGATTCAGTTTGAAAGGCCTGTCACTACCGTTGAAAAATTTTATCACGGTCGCTTTTTTGTTTTCCCTGGCCAATTTTAGTTATATGTTTTTCGTACTTCACAGCCAGGGAGCCTTTGAAGGCAAACTTGCCGTGGGCATCCCTATCCTGTTATATGCACTTTTTAACCTGGTTTATACCGTGCTGGCGATCCCGGCCGGGATCCTGTCAGATCGTATTGGGCGCAAAAACGTACTATTAGCTGGTTACGGTACCTATATACTGGTATGTCTGGGCTTTATGATTGCCAATAGTTTGCTGATGTATTTGCTGCTGTTTGTGCTCTACGGCTTGAATTACGCGTTGGTCAATGCCAATGAACGGGCCTTTGTGTCCGATCTCGCCCACGAATCGGCGCGCGGTGTTGCCTTGGGGACCTATCACATGGCGACCAGTATTGCCGCCCTCCCCGCCGGTCTGATTGCCGGGTTGTTGTGGGATTTGAACCCGATATATACGTTCGCCTTTGGCGCTTTACTCGCCGTCGCCGCGGTCATTGTGTTGTTAGCCGGCATTCGTTCTGAAAATGCATCCTAATTCGGTTTACAAACGTAACCCCAGGGCTCAGCAGGTGGATGTATCAAATCATCAACTACCAATATGCCCGCGACAACCACGTTCGTTAAATGGCAGCACAAACGGCCCTGCATTAAGGGCCGTTCGTCAATTGATACTTTTTGTTAGAAGCAGTAGGTGCTTCGGCTCTTAGCTAGTGGTGAGTACATACCTGCTTTAGCGTATTCATTGTATCCCGGAAACTCAGCTCAGAATTATCCTCCTGGGCCAGACTGATAATATCGTCGATGGACAGCACCCCCTGCAACTGGCCGTTGCTATCGATAACAGGGAGGCGGCGGATATGATGATCCGACATCAATTGCAAAGCGTTTTTTATATCCTCGTCACTGCGACAGGTAAATAGTGACCGGTTATTCAGTATGTCGTTAGTTTTCAGCTCCCATTCCGCTTTATGATTGAGCGCACACCCCATGGCAATATCCCGGTCAGTGATAATACCCACCAGATTGTTGGAACTATCAAGTACCGGAATAGACCCGCAATTCTTGTCCCACATGATTTTCGCCACCGACTCTAGGTCACTGTCGGCACTACAAGTGCCAACGTCTTTGCTCATAATGTCACTTACGTTCATGATCGTTCCTCCGATTTTTTTCACCCTGCCTGTTGACTTACGTGTTTTCGACACATATAGCAAACACCTTATTGATAGCTATGCGTTGAGATGTTCCTAAATATTCAGCCACATGCCTTCCATCTAGTCAACGAATAGCCAAATAATTTCGTTGTTATTGAACACTCATTGTGTAATTTTAACCGCAGACTTTTTTCCGCCTGGATGGAATCCAGGTCAACACCTGCCAGCCGTTGGTAACTGTATTCGATAGTTGTCGTTCTTTCAGGGCCGTTTAGACGCACGGAATATACCGATATCGCTTCACTGCAGCTATGAACCACAAGCAATTCAAGTATTGGAAGTGCGCCACTGCCAGCACATCCGACCGAATATCCCCCCCGCGTCTAATTCATTTGTGCTTTTAGCGATATTTCGACACCCTTCAAGGCATGTGACACAGGACAGTCGACTTTGGCGGTCTGGGCACACTTATCAAATGTGTCCTTGTCCATACCTGGCACTTGAGCCCTGGTTTCCAGATCGATACGGGAAATCTTGAAGCCCCCGTTTTTAGGATCCAGATGAACACTGGCCTGGGTGTCTATCATTTCCGGAGTATGTCCTGCATCTTCCAGAATCATCGACAGTGCCATGGAGAAACAACCGGCGTGCGCGGCGGCAATAAGTTCTTCGGGATTACTACCATTTTCGGATTCGAAGCGGGAACCGAAAGAATAGGGGCCTTCAAAAACTCCGCTACCCAGTTGCATTTTACCCTTCCCGTTCTTCAAGCCCCCCGTCCATTGTGCTTTGGAGACGCGTATTGGCATATTTTTCTCCTTCAATATTTATCGATCGTTGATATAGATGATTGGATGCGTCCGGTTAAGCGTATTTACGTTGTTGCTCAATGAAATATTCTGGTTCGTTGCCGGGTTTCCATTTTATGTTGCATCCGACACTGGGCTTTTGTGGCTTGGGTGGCTCCTGTCCTTTCAATAGTGCTTCGATTGCGCCCCTTAACTGATCACCCGTAACAGACACATCGTTGTCAGGCCGGCTGTCATCAAAGCGCCCTCTATACACCAGTTTCAGGTTGTGATCGTAAAGGAAGAAATCCGGTGTACAGGAAGCTTGAAAAGCCTTGGCAACTTCCTGGCTTTCATTATCCAGATAAGGAAACGTAAAACCGTAAGTCTTTTCCGCCTTTGCCATCCGGTCCGGCCGGTCTTCTTCGTGCTGGGCAGGATCGTTGGCGTTAATGGCGACCGCCGCCAGGCCTTTCGGCTGATATTCCTTGATCATTTCAACTAACGCTGGGAGTATATGCGTCGTATAAGGACAATGATGACTGATAAACGCCACCAGCATCGCATTTGCTCCTTCAAAATCCCTTAATTCATGTAGATTATTATGAACGTCAGGAAGTTTGAAATACGGAGCAGTCGACCCTAGGGGTGTCATTACAGATGGTGTTAATGTCATAGACTCACTCTCCTCAATTCAATGGCTTTAATTAATCAAGTACACCATTGCACAAATGTGGATTCACGGTGATGAATTTATCGAAGCCCATCCAGTCAATAGACGGATACCGGAAATATATCGACAAATAAGTCGTGACTGAACGAAAATCATCGTCAGCCTAAACCGTATAAACGCTATGCTAGTTTATAGTCTACGATTTATACAGCAATGAAATTTATCAATCGTGGGGCAATAAAAGGTATAGGGGGCGTTGGTAAATAATTTACTATATTTAACAAGCATTAATAATTTCTATCTTTTTAAGGTGTGTAACTAGTGAACATATTCGGAGCAACCCATCAAAACCGATGAGCATATCGTATCGTCACAGGATGCGTCACCGCTTGTTTGTGCATCGCAACGTCAACAGCGCGAAAGCGGAATGGAAGCATCATTATTATTCCAACGGTGTTGGTGGTAACCACCGAACCCAGATATTAAAATCTATTTATTTTGGCGAGCATAACGTATCAGAACCAGAGATCGACCTCTCACTTTCACCGCGTGGCCAACGGATTTTTCACGGATACCATTTTGACGGCTGCTGGATGTATCAATTAGCTTCGTGCGTCGACTGAAGTTTTTCAGTTGCGGCAAAATATATTCAATCGTTTTATCGGATGCGTTCATTATCAACATAAACGTATCATCGGGTTCTCGTTCACCGCGTTCGGTCAAGTGATATTGACCGGCTTCACCACTTATTAGCAACGCAATAGAAAGTAGAGAATCATTGTGCCAGTCATCCCGCTCCATTTCCTTCCCATTGGATTTAAGCCAGACGATATCTCGTGTACTGGTTCCGGGAGTCTCTCCGCCATGAAAAAATCGATGACGATGAAAAACGATATGCTCACGCCGTATACGAATAATATCCTGGGTAAATGCCTGTAACGACCGGCCTGCTTCGTTTATGCCCTCCCAATCCAACCAGGTAAGTTCGTTGTCCTGACAATACGCGTTGTTGTTACCGTGCTGGGTGTGACCAAACTCATCACCCGCCAACATCATGGGTATACCCTGCGACAACATCAGGGTTGCCAGGAAATTCCTTTTTTGCTGCTCCCGGAATTGGTGGATTTTGGAATCGTCTGTCGGTCCTTCAACACCGCAATTCCAACTGAAGTTATGATCGCTACCGTCGCGATTGTTCTCTTTATTGGCCTCATTGTGCTTGCTGTTGTAACTCACCAGATCGTGCAGCGTAAAACCATCGTGCGCGGTAACAAAGTTAATACTGGACCACGGCCGCCGACCCCGCCGGTCAAAAATATCGGAGGAACCGGCCATTCGCGATGCCAGTTCGGAAAGCTGGCCACTGTCTCCCTTCCAGAACCGGCGCACAGTATCGCGGTAGCGGTCGTTCCACTCCCCCCATCCTGGTGGAAACGCTCCCAGCCGGTAGCCTCCTTCGCCGGTATCCCATGGCTCGGCGATCAGTTTTATCGTCGCCAACAGTGGATCCTGGGTGACCGCATCCAGAAAGCTGGCATGATCATCGAACTTGCCGTTGACACGTGCCAGCGTCGTCGCCAGATCAAAGCGAAAACCATCCACCCGCATTTCCTCTACCCAATAGCGTAAGGAATCCGTCACCATACGCAGTACGTTAGGGTGGCGCAATTCCAGCGCGTTACCCGTTCCTGTGAAATCATTATAGTAACGCAGGTCTTCGTCCATCAGATAATAGTAGGATTTGTTGTCGATACCTCGCAATGAGAAGGTGGGGCCAAGATGGTTTCCCTCAGCTGTGTGGTTGTAAACCACGTCGAGAAATACTTCGATATCGTACTCATGAAGCAACTGGACAAACGTCTTGAATTCATTGATGCCGCCCTTTCCCAGATATTCCGGCTGTGGAGCAAAAAATCCAATGGAATTGTACCCCCAATAGTTACGCAATCCTTCGTCGATCAAACGGCGATCATGCACGAACGCATGCACCGGAAGTAATTCCACTGCTGTAATACCCAACTCCTTGAGATAACTGACGATGCCGTGCGCCGCCAGGCCCCCAAACGTGCCACGTAAAGCTTCGGGCACGTTTGGGTGGCGCATGGTAAATCCGCGCACATGCATTTCATAGATTACCGAGTCATGCCAGGGTCCTTTTGCCGGTTTGTCTACTCCCCAGGTAAAGGCCGGATCGATTACCTCGCACTTGGGGATAAACGGGGCACTATCACGGTCGTCAAAGGATAAGTCCTTGTCGTCCGCGCCTAGCATATAACCGAACAATGCATCATCCCAGTTCAGCCCCCCCACCAGTTTTTTGGCGTAGGGATCGATAAGCAGTTTGTGATGATTGAAGCGATGCCCGTTTTGCGGATCATAAGGACCATAAACACGATAACCATAAAGTTGTCCGGCACGCACATCCGGTAAATAGCCATGCCAGACTTCGTTGGTGTATTCCGGCAACGGCACGCGATCCACCTCGCGTTTCCCGTCGCTGTCAAAAAGGCACAGCTCCACCTTTTCAGCGTGTGCCGAAAACAGTGCAAAATTAGTCCCGGTTCCGTCCCAAGTGGCCCCCAAAGGATACGGGTGCCCTGGCCAGACGCGCTGTTTAGTCATAGATAATTATTCAACTCCACTGTGTAGTTAATACCAGAGCCCAGTCTCGCCCAATAGATCAATGTAAATTCAGTTAACCGCTACGGGTCAAATAACATCACCAGACGTCACAATTGCGTCACGATGACTCAATACATATCGGTTTTCGCTTCGATCAGAACGCGGCCGTGTTGCGATGAAGATCGACAGGTGCCCTGGTCGAGTCCGCGCCGTCACATTCACACATTATATCTATGGTATTCATTTAACAATTGCATTGACATTACGCAACATTCTTTCATTTCGATTTCCGCCGCGCAATTTGAAGTTTCCTGTCAAGCCAACACGTTACCCGAATAGTAGTACCGACGAATTGACCCATTTCAATGCAGTTTATCAGCACCGTCATTAATTTAATATCAACCTTTGAAACCGACTCATTACTGGCTAGCTTAGATGAAGAAAAAGCATACTTTCTCAAATATAGATGCAAGATCAATGGTTCGATTGGTTATACTTTTCGCACTAACACTATACGCAGTAATCATCTTTGTTCCGTGGATATAGTGCCGGCTGTTGCTGCCTAAAAACGCCTGACTATATTACTGACAGTAACATTTCCGGCCACATAAAAAGTGGATTTGCTTTTGATCCAGCCTAGCTGTTTCAGATGTCAATGTTTACACCAACAATGGCATTGCAACACCCACCGACACTGTTACCATTATACGGCTAAAAAAACCGGCTACGCACATCGCCAATACTGTGTGCGGCGTACGCGCCGTTGTCAATCGTATGAGTGCTGATCCCATTTTTGACAACACCGCCTAAAAACTGCGCGAAGAAATACAATCAGTAGATATTAATGTTGTTAACAATGACAAAGTAACGGGAAGTGAAATCAAATGCATTAATTGATATGTATCTATAATATATTTGATTGAATTTGATACTATTTTTAGCGAGTTTACAAAACCATCTATGGAATTGACTATATGCCACTACATAATCGGGAAATCGCTGACAAATTTGACGAACTGGCTGATCTGCTGGAAATTGAAGGCGCCAACCGTTTCCGTGTCCGGGCCTACCGCGATGCCGCCAGAACCGTGCGCGGTTATTCAAAAAGCATGAATGATTTAGTGAAAAGCGAAAGCGATCTCACGGAACTACCCGGTATTGGCAAAGACCTTGCCGAAAAAATAAAAATCATGACCAAAACGGGCAAGCTGCCATTGTTGCAGGAAGTCGAAAAGCACGTGCCCCCTGCGCTCAGCGAAATCATGCATATCGAGGGAGTCGGTCCAAAACGCACCAAAATGCTTTATGACAAGCTCCAGGTTAGCTCCACCGACGACCTCAAAAAAGCGCTAACCGAGGGAAAAGTGCGGGAGCTGGAAGGCTTTGGGAAAAAGACCGAGCAAACGATCAAGGACCGCCTGGGAAAATTCACCGGTACCAAACAACGTACCAAGCTTATTGAAGCGGAAGATATTGCCAAGCCGTTGCTTGCATATATCAATAAGAGCAAGGGTATTAAACAAGCCATCGTCGCTGGCAGTTACCGTCGGCGTAAGGAAACTGTGGGTGATCTTGATATCCTGGTAACCGTAAAACAGGACAATAACGTCATGGAACGTTTCATTAAATATGACGAAGTTGACGAAATCATCTCACAGGGTAAAACCCGCTCCACGGTGCAATTGCGCTCCGGCATACACATCGATTTGCGTGCGGTTCCGCAGGTTAGCTACGGCGCCGCCCTGCACTACTTCACCGGTTCCAAAGCTCACAATATTGCGATACGTAAGATAGGTGTCAAGAAAGGTTACAAAATCAACGAATACGGCGTGTTTAAAGGTGACAAACGTATCGCTGGCAAAACCGAAGAAGAAGTTTACAAGAAAGTCGGATTGCCTTACATCGTGCCGGAACTGCGTGAGGACCGCGGCGAAATCGATGCGGCGAAAAAAGGCAAACTGCCTGAGTTAATTAGATTGAAAGATATTCGCGGCGACCTGCACAGTCACACCAAGGCCACCGATGGCCATGAGACGCTCGAACAAATGGCAAAAGCCGCTGCGGACCGGCATTATCAATATCTGGCCATCACTGACCACAGCAAACATGTCACCGTGGCGCACGGACTCGACAAAACACGGTTACTGAAACAAATTAAAGCGATCGACAAATTAAACGGGAAACTTGACAACATCAGATTGCTTAAATCCAGCGAAGTGGATATCCTGGAAGACGGATCATTGGATCTACCGGATAGCATCCTTAAAGAGCTGGATCTTACGGTCTGTTCAATACACTACAAGTTCAACCTTTCCCGTAAAAAACAAACCGAGCGCATCATTCGCGCGATGGACAATCCTTATTTTAATATTTTTGCCCATCCTCACGGGCGCTTAATTAATGAACGGGAATCCTACGATATTGATATGGCGGCTGTCATGAAGGCCGCTAAAGAGCGCAACTGCATTATTGAACTCAACGCCCACCCGGACCGCCTGGACCTTATGGATGACGATTGTATTTTAGCCAAACAAATTGGTATCAAAATCGCAATTTCCACCGATGCTCACAGCACTTTTCACCTGGATTACATGAGATTTGGCGTGGACCAAGCACGGCGTGGTTGGTTGGAAAAGGACGATGTTATCAACACACGCCCCCTGAACAAATTGCTCAAATCACTAAAACGGACTTAGATCTACTCCCCATCTTACGATTGATACAATTGCACACTGCCGAAGTACGGTCATGCTTCCCGCATGACTTAACGATGAACGCCGAAAAACCAAGCTGGTTCAAACAACGATGACTAAGCGATTTCTCGTCATTAACCGCTTACACTATATGCACACAAATTAATATCTACTGTATAATCCGACGTTAACTGCAGCCCTACTCTGGACCCATTAATATGAGCGACCTGCGCCGGCAAACACAATGTTTTGTTCTTTCCACATGTTATATATACCTCCAGCTCAAGCGGCAAAGCCTTTGGAGGTTTCTGTGTATCTATCATTATACCGGTAGGCGATAAATTAATGGCAATTCCTGGAATAAAGGCCCCATTATACCCAATCAGCACGTGATTAAATGTATCCACCCGCTGGTGCTTTCGGCTTTCCTTTCTGGTCATCTTCATAAAAATGTCCTGTCTGTTTTAACAGCGCTATGCATCGCCAGCGATCACCTCTATATTCACTGGCACTGGATTACCGGCAGAAACCATGCCTGTCAGATGGGTGCTAACTTATTATTACTGTAATTTTATTATCTGGTTGGGTATAACGTTTTAAACGTTGCAACACTTAAACGTGACTATCTTTACTGGACTATATTCAGTGGATCATATTTACATGCTCCGAATCCACACCGCTTACTTCTTTCATACCATATTGTTATTTTTAACAACTGACTAATGGATATTTAGACCCGGGTTATCCGTTATCTCCCGATGATCTTATGTCAACATTTCCGACAATGACACATTACTATTATGACACTATGACTGCGCCTTTTGCGGCCGATTTTGTTCGATTTGATCACGTTTCTCGTTGCTACCTTTTAAGTTACTAAATCTTGCTACATACCAATTAATTCAGCATGCATATTAAACTGCTCTACCACTTTCAGAAACGTTGTGGAATTAACAATATCCGGGTTATATTCCACCACGATTAAATGGGATTTTTCATTATTATAGGTGGCGCTTATCACGCCTTTTTGCTGCAGCAGTTGTTCACGAAGCGCCTTCCTGTCGGCCTCTGACGTTTCCTCGTCAATATGCAATGTGACATCGGATACTTTGGCTGTCATGATTTTATCTCCTTGCCCCCGATTAGCTACCATTTTGTTTACTATAGTCAAGATTGGATAATGCTTCCATTAGGGTTTAACATATTCCATAAAATGTTCAATTATCGGCTTTATCGCGGCTTAATATTGAAATTGCATTTTTCGTATAACGCTATCCTGCCATTTCTAATTGTAACTGCTGCTGAAATCCCATAACCTTCAAATTCCGCAGTTATTATTTTAGACAGGTATAAATAAATGATGTTAGGAGATAACTACTAAAATTTACATGAGACCGATGGTTGATTATAGTTTTACGTATTCTCCAGGTAAGGTGTTATAATTTTGGCGCCATCACGTTGATAAATAATATTGGTTATAGACACTTTTTCTATAACAGAAGTATTGTTTAACGCCGCGATCTGGTCTATTTACGTTTGTTAAGAAAATAAATTAACCCTATTGTATTTAGCGAGATCAAGTATTGTTTTTCAACTAATTATTATAAATGGAAACCACAGATAGCCGGCCAATTCCGCGCCAGTTTGTTCACCATAAGCGTTACCATTGTTGCGAAAACCATTATATGAATACAGAGATGTACCGGCTCTTTTAGATTTCGTGGTGGTTACGCGTTCCAGTGACAAGTTATAATACAGGCGCGCAGTAGCCCTCCCCTGAATGCCGTGATCCGGCGACAGTTTCCGGGTATGTCCGCAAAGGCCGATTATAATTTTTTATACCGAATAACTTATCGCATGGATATGCATCCCTTCGAATGTCAGTCTTGCCTCACCATAAAATATTGATATCCTTACACCCAAACTGTATTGCAAGGTAGTGTTTATTGGTATTTGTCTCGACCGATATATAATGATTGAAGTAGAAAAAGTGGGTTCGCGACATAGACTTCTAGCAAACGCCAGTGATTTTAGTCAAAAAATCGACACAAATTGCTTGTAATTCGTTGACAGACGTTTTCGGAAAGAAAATAATCTATACCAGATAACAGGTGATAACCGAAGGAACCTTAAGCATTTTTCAGCAATTTCTACAATGATTCCGGGCATTCATATCACATATATAGTTGATGCAAGTTGTTGATCAAGCCCCACCCAAATGGTGACACCAGGAAGTATAAAATGCCTGAATCCGACTTCAAAGCCGATATCTCCCGCCACATCTGGGATACAAAATACCGCTGGCGTAACGGCAGCCAGATACAGGACCGGAAAATTCAGGATACCTGGCACCGTGTCTCCCGGGCTTTAGCGTCCGCGGAACAAGATAGTGGTTCCTGGGAACAACAGTTTTACCACGCACTTGAGGATTTCAAATTCCTGCCCGGAGGCCGTATCATGGCAGGCGCGGGAACCGGCCATCATGTCACTTTGTTTAATTGTTTTGTCATGGGTTTAATCGAAGATTCAATGGATGGCATCTTCGACGGTCTCAAACAAGGGGCGATCACTATGCAACAAGGGGGTGGCGTGGGCTACGATTTCTCCACCCTGCGTCCGCGGGGCACCGTCGCTCATACTACGGGTACCGTGGCTTCGGGTCCAGTTTCGTTTATGCGTATCTGGAATGCCATGTGCGCAACGGTACTTTCCACGGGTGCACGCCGTGGTGCTATGATGGCTACGCTACGTTGCGATCACCCAGATGTAGTGGAGTTTATCACCGCAAAGCGAACATCCGGTGAACTAAACCATTTCAATCTGTCTGTTCAGGTATTTGACGAATTCATGGACGCGGTTCACGCAGACCGCGAGTGGCCGTTGGTTTTCCCGCTTCAGGACATCAGTGAAAGCCAACACAGCCACGAAGAAATCGTCCACAAACACTGGCCCGGCAAAAAAGAGCCAGTACCCTGCCGCGTTATTAATCGCATTAACGCCCGCGAACTGTGGGATAAAATAATGCGATCGACGTACGACTTTGCCGAGCCGGGAGTATTATTCATTGACCGGATTAACCAGCAAAATAATCTTTGGTATAGGGAACACATATCAGCCACCAATCCCTGCGGTGAGATTCCGCTACCGCCCTATGGTGCCTGTAATCTCGGCTCCATTAACCTAACCCGTTTTGTGGTTGCTCCTTTCACGCCGCAAGCACATATTGATTTCGAGGGTATTCGGCAATTGGTTCCAACGCTCGTACGTATGATGGACAACGTCATCGATGTATCTCAGTTCCCCCTACAACAGCAAGCAGATACCGAACGGTTCAACCGCCGCATTGGACTTGGCCTTACCGGACTGGCAGACTGCTTGATCATGCTGGGGTTGCGATATGATGAAGCCAAGGCGCGTGATATCGCGGCCCGCGCCATGGAAACAATATGTCATGCAGCTTATATGGCATCCATTGAGCTGGCCAGGGAAAAAGGCTCATTTCCCTGGTTTGAGGCGGATAAATATCTACAAGGCCAGTTTATTCAGTCTCTACCTGACACCATTAAACAAGGCATTCAAAAACACGGCATTCGCAACAGCCATTTACTGGCGATTGCCCCAACTGGCACTATCAGCCTGCTCGCCAATAATGTGTCTAGTGGCATTGAACCAGTATACGACTTTGAATATAAACGCCGTGTACTGGAGCTGGATGGCAGTTATAAACAATACAGTGTCACAGACTATGCGGCCACTATCTGGCGTGCAACTGATGGCCAGAAACAAATGCCTAACCAATGTATCAGCATCGCTGACCTCACACCGGAAGCGCATTTAAAAATGCAGGCGGCACTTCAGCCATTTGTCGATAATTCTATCTCTAAAACAATTAATATACCTGAATCCTTTCCTTATGAGTCCTTCAAGGCGGTTTATGAATTGGCCTACCAGCAAGGCCTTAAGGGATGTACTACTTTCCGTCCCAATGAAGTAACCGGCTCAATTCTGGAAACCGGCACAGGAGCCCGTTCCCACCATTGTTGCAGCTTGGAACGTGAAGCGGATTAACCGTCTTAATATGATATATCGCATGTTTCCCTCCCCGATAAGACTATGAATATATAAAGTTTATTTCACACCATGGTTTAGTCGGCAACAAACTAATTGCGATATATCAATGCGAGTATTGATTATTATTCGTCTAATACCTGTATCAGATAAACCAAAAAAACTGGAGGAAGTTTGCGATGAGCCAGACGGTCAAAATACTAATGACTGAATTCCTCACTCATGACGTTAAACGGTTTATCGTGAGCAAGCCCGAAGACTTTATCTTTAAACCGGGTCAGGGCGTCGAGCTGGCTATAAATCAAAAAGGCTGGATCGAAGAGACCCGCCCCTTTACCCCTACGTCATTAACTGACGATCGCGTCCTGGAATTTACGATAAAATCCTATCCTCAGCACAACGGAGTTACCCAAAAGCTACATGAACTGAAAGCCGGTGATGAACTGTTATTGAGCGAACCCTTTGGCACTATAACCTACCATGGTCCGGGTACATTTATTGCCGGTGGCGCCGGCGTTACGCCCTTTGTCGCGATATTCCGTTCTTTGGCTCGCCAAAATAAGCTGGAAAATAATTCACTGGTTTTTTCAAATAAGACACCCGCGGACATCATCTGCGAAAAAGAATTCAAACATTACCTGCAAGACCGCTGTATTCTAACCTGTACGCGGGAAGCGACGTCAGGTTACGATAACCGGCGCGTTGATGAGGCTTTCCTGAAGGAAAACCTTGACGACTTCAATCAATACTTCTATGTTTGCGGCCCAAAAAAGTTTGTGTCCAACATAAACAGCACATTGGAAGCGCTTGGCGCCAATTCCGAAACAGTGGTTTTTGAACGCTAGCTGGCAGTTGCCGCAACTCCAATTTTAATTGCTGATGCTATTGCTTTTGTAGCGTCAAACACCTGCTTCAATGACAAAGGCCCCGTTAATGTCAACATTACCCGACAGAGCAGATCCGCCGGACAAAAAGGTTCCGTGCGAAAAATGCCAAAAAGAAATCCCCCTGTCCGAGGCGTTCACTTCGGAAACCGAGGATTACGTATTATATTTCTGTGGTGCGGAACGTTTTGAACAATGGCGGAAAAATGCTGAACGCGAGTACGACAACCCGAATTCTCGGTAGCGACATTCAGATTTTTGTTATCGTTGCTGGCTCGCAACTCGCCGTGGCTCCGACTTATCCCCGTTTTTATATTGGTTAATGAGTACGCAATAAGCTCACCCGCTGTGGATAATCGATTCCTGGTGAGTGGTAGGATTTTGAAATTCCAATAAAAATTGAATATTTGTGGCGTTATTTTCCGGATTGGGAACCAATTCCGCAGTTATATGGTCTTAAGTTATTAATATTCCAGAAATTAAATAATCGATATTCACAATAAGAATTCGCATCAAATATTAAAAACTCACGTCAATTATCAACCACTTTGTGATTGGACACTAGCGCGATTGGTTATTTAGTGTTTGATGTATGTCAAAATATAAAATCATCGTTACTTATATATTATTTGAGAGCCAATTTAAAAATAAAATGGCCAGCGTTTATTGCGCTTATGGCATAAGGGGTTGGTAAAATTTGTTTGATACTGAATCCGCATTCATTCTCTCAAATTAGCTACTTAGCTGAAAAATAGACGCCGGAAGGCGCCGTCACCCTATTAAACGTCAGATCTACTCAAACAACGATGAAACGATAAAGGAGTACAATTCTATGTCTGTACCGATTTCTCCAAAAATATTGGGCTTACTATTGAGTTGCGGAGCAATTCTTCCTTTCGCGGCATTTTATGCAGCCACTCCCAATAAAGAAGGTAAATGGAAAACGTCAAATATTATTAGTTTTATAGTTGGATTGATCACGATTGGCGTGGTGGGCTACACACTGTATCAATATCGCTGACACCTGAAGAGCATAACATAAAATGTTGTCGACAAAAGATATAGCTGTTAGGGCAATTCCGTATCTTTAATACGTTTATCGACCATTGGATAATTAGTCAATCCGTTGCAATGGACGAATTAGCCCCCGCTCAGCGCCTGAAAAATATAAACCGTCCCATCATCCGCCACACGATCAGAGAGTGTTTTTCTATCGATCACTAACGTGTCGTTGATACAGAGATTCACATGTCGACGCAAAGCCCCATGTTCGTCGAGCACGTAATCGGTAAATCCTGGGGCAATCTCGTTAACTGCATCCAAAATGTCCGCAACCGAACCGGCCGGCACCGTAATCGTTAGATTCACCAATTGTGGAAAGAACCGGTAAAGGTGTTGCGTCATTTCAACAGAAACCATGACATTCAGCCAAATCGCACCGAATACACCGGCGGAAGGTTGTTGCCGAGGCATTGCCATGTCTCACCACGATCTTCTGACATATAAACATTTCCGGTTGTACTACCAAAACACAAACAATCACCCGCGACATCGAGGCCATGTCTCAGAACAATGTCATAAGCATTATTCTGCGGCAGACCACTTCGAAAAGACTGCCATGACTCACCACCATCGCTTGTCCGGGCAACGAATAGCCCACCATCAATCGCCATACGCTCTGAATCCGCGCGCGCTGGAACGATCCAGGCGGTACGCCCGTCATTGGCATCAACCGCAACAGGAAAGCCAAAATGCACGCCAATATCCGGCATGCTGACCTTTTTCCAGTTTTGCGCACCATCATCACTGTAAAAAACCCCGCAATGGTTCTGCTGCCAGAGATGATCCGGCTGGCTGGCACAGCCAGTTATAAAATGCGGATCATGGCCCCACTCTGCTTCCGGGTTCGGTAGATAATCCATCAACATACCGCGGTTACGCCCTTCCCAGGTCTTGCCGCCATCCGTCGTTTCGATCACACCCGCTGACGATACCGCAACATAAATATGATCAGCATCGCGCGGATCAACAACAATGGAATGGATGCCGGGCTCGAACACACCATAGTCTACACTCGCCGGCGTGCCGCCCCATCGGTTTTCGCTGGTCGCGTCACCAGCGAACAGATCGCCGCCGCGACTATCATGGTTCCACAGCGGCCGGTTGAGCTCCCAGCTGTCACCACCGTCATCGCTGACGAACAAACCACCCGGGATCGTGCCGGCGTATAACCTGCCAGGCTGATCAGCACTACCGAACGCAATATTCCAGATCTTGTACACCGTAGCGTCGGTATATTCAGGCTGTGCAGCAGGTGCCGAAGGATCAAAATCCGGTGTGGGCAGGTATTTGACAATATAGCGTGCACCTTCAGGGTACTTTACCGACATCACATCTTCCCACGCCTCACCCCCATCGCGTGAACGCGAGAGTTTGGGTCCCCAGTGGCCATGGTCCAGGGAAGCCCACAAGGTGCCGTCCCGCGGATCACGTGCCACGTAGCAAACCGATATACCCGCGTGCGTGATTGGCCGTGGACGCCAGGTGGCATTTGTGCGATCGAAGATTACAGTACCTTTCCGTGTACCTAGCAGGATCAAGTCTGACATTAGCTTGTGCTCCTATAAGAACTTCGATTTTGGTACCACCCATGTTTAGACAGGCATTCTATATTTATATTCTTAATTAGTCGGTGGGTGCATCCAATATGGTTAACTTATCGTCATCATTATTCCTTCTTGCCTTAAAAACAGTGCCATGTCGTTCAAGCGTCAAATCCAATTCCTCCTGCGGTCTCCCATCGGAATAATAGTATAGTGCCAATGATTTTCTGCTCATATTATCAGGGCAATTCAACGGATTAGGATGTCCATGATATGAATAGTCAGTTGTGGAAAAAATCACCATGGTATTAAATACCGGCAGAATTTTGTTTTCGCATGCTTCCATAGTGCTATTCCAAAGCTCCAGATGTCCGCCATATTCTTCTTCCCAGTTTTTATTTAGATAAATGAGGACATTAATTCTTCTATCCAGGTTGGTCCGTGAATGCTTGTTGAAGTCCACATGTATTTTTAACAACCCACCTCTTTTAATTTCATGTAATCCACCACCCTTATAACTGTTATCCGGTAATATTTTCTCTTCAATTCCGGTAAGCACTTGTAAAAACTGTAAAAACTCATCCGAGTTCAGGTATTTCATAAACTTTTTTGTGGTTTTTCCAAATCGCTTTGCACCCTTCCCTGCCAGCTTTTGCGCATTGGGTTTGTCAAACACGGAAGCCTTTCCTGTAGCAAGGTCCGGGAATTCGGAAAGCACAACATCAAGTGTTTCTGGATCAAAAAAATCCTTAAATACTATACTTGGGAATGGCTTCGCATTTTTATATTCGTTACGGTATTCTTTTGCAACAGCTAAAAGATTTTCGTATTTTCTATCCACAATCTTCATCGTAACTCATGTTCTCCAATTTATTCGCAAACACAATATCAGCGACATTTCAATTATTGATTCTCTCTGCAACCATAACTGTCATGGCGGTTAAGCTATAGGTATGAAAATGTTTTTAATACACCACTTGACAGGTATCCACTTGTTTGGCCTTTGTGAACTCGATAACAAAATAACTTATAATTATAGCGGATATTATAAACCTGCTTGCTTCATAGCCGCGTCATGACATAAATTCAAATCATAGGTAAGATTTGTGTATCGGTTTATCATATTTACTCCCAACTGTTTGCCCGCTTTAATATCTTCCACTATTTTTCTACCGAGATCGTCTTGTGATTCAGGTATACTTTTCCCTTTTGCCACCAAGTTAAACACATACTCCCTGTATTCGCTGGGTAACTCATTTAGTGATTTTACATAACAAAGAGCTTGTAGCTTTGCTAAATAAGCGGATCGATTT
>JASFOJ010000007.1:0-64060 GCA_050116575.1 Gammaproteobacteria bacterium
CAGATGGATTCTCCGAAACGACTTGCCGTTCAGAATTAGCAAAAACGGCCGGGTTAATTTAAAAAGTTAATCGAGTCTGCAAACCGCTGGCAGACACCGGGCTTTGTACGTGCACGTTACTGGTAAAATCAAGCAGGATTACCTGTCGTCATGCAAGATATCGGCCCCGGATACCTAAAACTATACACTCCGTGTGTTTTTTACGCGAAAAGTTCAATTTAAGCGCCATTTAGCGCTCAAAACAGGCTGTTTACGCGAAATTCTTCTGATTGATAAGAACTCAGCGGCTGCGATAGAGCGTCAGTACGTGGTCAACCACCTCAGCGATGGTCATCTGCGTGGTGTCCAGCTCAATGGCGTTATCCGCCGCTTTCAGGGGAGCGGTACTGCGTAAGCTGTCGCGATTGTCCCGCTCGGCGATCTCGTCAAAAAGATCGGCAAGATTAACACTTGCGCCCTTTTCCATCAACTGGTTATAGCGCCTTTTTGCCCTCTCCTCGGCCGAAGCGGTGAGAAAAATCTTCAAATCGGCATCAGGAAAGACCACGCTGCCCATATCACGGCCGTCGGCCACCAGTCCCGGTGGCTGCTGAAAGGCCCGTTGCCGATCCAGCAATGCACTGCGTACTGCGGGAATGGCTGCCACGGTCGACGCGGCATTGCCGCACTCCTCGGTGCGAATGGTCTGCGTCACATTCTCGTCACCCAGGTATATGGCCGCTTCCTGGCCGTTGGCGCCGGCGACAAAGCGCGCATCCAGGTCACGGGCCACGGCCTCCAGCTCGGTATTATTATCCAGTGGAATCTGATGTTTTAATGCGGCGTAGGCCACCAGACGGTATAACGCACCGCTGTCCAACATGTGCCAGCCGAGCGCCTCGGCAACGCGGGCACTGATAGTGCCTTTGCCCGAGGCGCTGGGACCGTCGATGGTAATCACCGGTGCCGCCTGGCTATTGCTGCTCATAATATTTGCTACCTGTACTCGTCACAATACAACACCCCAATATGACACGCCGATAACGTCCGCGACTAACCGAACGCCTGGCGGGATTCAATGGCAAGACCGGCATTGCGGACCAACGCCACGAACCCGGGAAACGAGGTATTAACGTTGGCGCAATCGTGAATGATGATATCGCCACCGGCGCGCAGCGCGGCCATGGCAAACGCCATGGCGATACGGTGATCACCGTGGCTTTGCACTTCGCCACCCGTCATTTGCCCGCCCCGAATAATCATACCATCCGGCGTGGCTTGGGCATCCACGCCCAGCGCCTGCAGTCCATCCGCCATAACCTGAATGCGGTCGCTTTCCTTGACCCGCAACTCTTCCGCGCCGGTCAACACCGTGGTGCCATCGGCGCAGGCTGCTGCCACAAACAACACCGGGAATTCATCTATGGCCAGCGGCACCTGGTCTTCGGGAATGTGAATCCCTTTGAGCCTGGCATCGCGTACCGTAAGATCCGCCACCGGCTCGCCGCCCACTTCCCGTTCGTTGCTAATGGTAATGTCCGCGCCCATGGCCTTGAGTATATTGATCACGCCAGTACGGGTGGGATTCATGCCCACGTGCTCCAGGGTCAATACCGACCCGGTTGCGATACTGGCACCCACCAGAAAAAAGGCTACTGAGGAAATATCCGCCGGTACCTCGATGGTGGTCGCTGTTAACTTGCCGCCGCCCTGCAGGCAAACCCGGTTGTCGCGGCGCTCAACCGAATAACCAAACCCCGCCAGCATACGTTCAGTATGATCCCGCGTCGGCGCGGGTTCCGTAACACAGGTTTCGCCCTGGGCGTAGAGACCGGCCAATAACACACAGGACTTTACCTGGGCACTGGCCACCGGCAGCTCGTAATCAATGCCCGATAGTGGTGACCCGCCGTGAATAACCAGCGGCGCCGTTCCCTCGGGCGTGGTATCGATCTTCGCCCCCATGGCCTCCAATGGGCCGGTCACTCGCCGCATGGGTCGCTTTGACAGGGAAGCGTCCCCCGTCATCGTGACATCGAAGGACTGACCGGCCATCAATCCAGCTAACAGACGAATTGACGTGCCGGAATTGCCCAGGTCCAGTGGCTTGGCCGGCGGATTTAAACCATGCATGCCCACGCCGTGCACCACCACACGGCCGTTGTCCGGTCCTTCAATACTGACCCCCATGGCGCGAAACGCGGCCAGCGTCGCCAGGCTGTCCTCGCCTTCCAGGAATCCGGTGATCTGCGTCACGCCCTCGGCCAGGGACCCCAACATAATGGAACGATGGGAAATGGACTTGTCACCAGGCACCCGAAATTGGCCGTTGAGGCTGCCGCCGGGTTTAACGTTAAACACAAGTTCGGTCTTGGATGCGGAATGGCTCATGATGTGATGGGTCCGGTCGACTGCGGTATTAATTAGTAATAGTTATTTGTGACTGAACTGGTCCCGGGATGCCTTTGCGCGTTTGAAAACATCCAGGATATAGTTGCTGTCGTTATCGGCAATGGCCTTGCCCAGGCGGGCAAGATCGGTCTCAAAACGTTTGAGGATATTCAAAATGGCTTGCCGGTTATTGACACAGATGTCATGCCACATTTGCGGTTCGCTGGAGGCAATACGGGTAAAGTCGCGAAAGCCGCCAGCGGCATATTGAAAAATTTCCGCTTTCTCATCCAGCGTAGCCAGGGTGTCCACCAGGGCAAAGGCCAATAAATGCGGCAAGTGGCTGGTGGCAGCCAGCACGTCATCGTGATGGTCAACGTCCATGGTACTGACGATGGCCCCGGTGGCCTGCCACATGCGGGTTACTTTTTCTACGGCGGCGGTATCGGTTTGATTCAACGGCGTCAGCAACACCCGGCGATGATGAAACAAACCGGCAAAGGACGCTTCAACGCCGCTTTTTTCCGTACCGGCAATGGGGTGGCCCGGTACAAAATGGGCGGGCACTTCGCCGTAGGCATTGCCAACCGCCTGCACCACGCTGCCTTTGGTACTGCCCACGTCGGTAATCACCGCCTGCGAGTCGGCGGCGGTTTTGATTTGTTGAAACACCGCCTCCATGGCGCCTACGGGTACGGCCACTACGATCAACTCGGAACCTTTTACCGCCTTGGCAACGTCCGTTTCGTATTTATCAATCACGTCCAGGTCAATGGCCTGTTGCAGGTGGTCCTTGTTCAGGCCGCAACCGACGATTTGGTCCACCACTTGCGCTTCCCGCAGCGCCCGCGCCAGGGAGCCACCGATCAGACCGACGCCGATCACGGTGAGTTGTTTGATATTGAAATTGTTATTCGTGGATACCAAAGTCGTTTACCAATAATTTGTTTATCATTTAGTGACGTAGCGTGCGCCGTGCAGACAATCGGCCTTTCGGCAAAGACGAACCATTGATTGCCTGCAAGCAGGCTCCTACACAGAAATAACCCATCATGGTCGATTCCGGTGTAGGAGCCAGCCTGCTGGCGATAAAACGTTACAGACATTCTCCTCGGTTTCCGCCCACCCATTAGCCATCAGGTAATTGGGTGATGGGCACGATTTACCTTTGACGGTTTGACACCAAGTCCCAGCACGGAATAAACCTTCCATCGCCTGCAAGCAGGCTCCTACAACCGAAAAACCGCCGCGGGATATTCCAGTATAGGAGTCAGCCCCCGGCTGACGATCGTGTAATGTGTCGCCGTTTACAATACTTTTTTCAGCGCCGCGAGAAAACGTTCGTTTTCCTCCGGCAATCCGATGGTGACGCGAATGTGGTTGGGCATCCCGTAGTTGGCAACCGGGCGCACGATGACGCCTTCATGTAAGAGCGCATCATACACTTTTGCCGCGTCTTTGCCGATATCGACGCTGACAAAATTGGCCACCGACGGTATGTATTGCAGGCCCATTCGACTGAACCCTTCCGTTAACAGCCCCATTCCCGTGGCATTCATGGTAATACTTTCATTAAGATATTGCTGGTCACCCAGCGCCGCCGCAGCCGCCACCAGGCCCAGATGGTTGACGTTAAATGGCTGTCGCACACGATTCAGTAAGTCCGCAATATCGGGATGGGAAATCCCATAACCGACGCGTAGCGCCGCCAGACCGTAAGCCTTGGAAAAGGTCCGGGTCACCACCAGGTTGGGAAACTCCTTGAGCCATGGAATTGCGCTGCAATAACCCTGGGCCTGCATACGCGAATCATTGGCGTACTCAAAATAGGCTTCGTCCACCACCACAATGACATGATCCGGTATGCCGGCGATAAAGGCTTTTAACGCCTCGCCGTCTAGCCAGGTGCCGGTGGGATTGTTGGGGTTGGCAATAAAAATGACCCGCGTGCGGTCATTGACGGCTTCTCGCATGGCCTGTAAATCATGTCCCCATTCCGTGGCGGGTATCACTACCGCCTCGGCGTTAACCGCCTGGGTAACCAGTGGGTAAACAGCAAACGCATGCTGGGAAAAAATAACTTCATTGTCGGCGGTCACGAAGGCGCGGGCGATCAATTCCAGAATATCATTGGAACCGTTCCCCAAGGTGATCTGCTCCTGCGCAACGTTAAGCTTGTCGGCAATGGTCTGTTTCAGTACAAAGCCATTACCGTCGGGATAACGAGCCAGCTCGACAAATTCCGATTGCATGGCCTGCAACGCCATGGGACTGGGGCCCAACGGATTCTCATTGGACGCCAGCTTGATGATATCGTTGACACGGTATTCCCGTTTTAATTCGTCTATGGGTTTGCCCGGCTGGTAAGGCTGTAAACCTTTGAGCCCGGGCGCTGCCAGGTCGAGAAATTTATTCACGGTGATTCGGTCCTTTTGTTGCTGCTCGTTCCACGGTTGACGAAAATCATCAATAGCGCGGCAACACTACATTACCGCCTTGGGATACGATCCCAGGATTTTCAACATGGCGGCTTCCTGTTCCAGTTCATCCAATGCCTTGGCTACCTGCGCGTCGTTCTTGTGCCCTTCAATATCGATAAAGAACACGTAATCCCACATAGTCATTCGCGACGGCCGTGATTCGATGCGCGACATGGATATATTGTTACTGGCAAACGGTTGCAACAGCCGGTGCAGGGCGCCGGGTTTGTTCATGGTGGAGACCAGTAGTGAGGTTTTGTCAGTACCCGATGGTGGCGTTTCATGCCGGCCGATAATCAGAAACCGTGTGGTATTGTCCGGCCAGTCCTCGATATTGGTATACAGGATGTTAAGCCCGTAAAGGCTTGCCGCGATATCACTGGCAATCGCTGCCGCGCCGGTTTCGTCTTTTGCCATGCGCGCCGCCGTGGCATTGCTGCTCACCGCCACCCGTTCAATGCCTGACAAGTGTTGATCAAGCCATTCGCGGCATTGCGCAAGCGACTGCTGATGGGAATACACGCGGGTAATGTTGGAGATGTCATCCGCGGTGCCCATGAGATTGTGATGCACCCGCAACTCCACTTCGCCGCATATTTTCAGCGACGAATTCATAAACCGGTCCAGGGTATGATTGATCACCCCTTCGGTGGAATTTTCAATGGGCACTACCCCATAGTGCGCTGCGCCGGATTCCACTTCCCGGAATACATCATCGATAGCCCCCAGGGGCAACGTATTTACCGAGCGGCCAAAATGCTTGAGCGCCGCGGCCTGGGTAAACGTGCCTTCCGGCCCCAGGTAAGCGATGGTCATGGGCATTTCCAACGCAAGGCACACGGACATGATTTCCCGAAACAGCCGCGCCATTTCTTCGCCGGGAATGGGGCCCTTGTTGCGTGCCAGCACTTCACGCAACACCTGCGCTTCGCGTTCCGGCCGGTAAAACGCAACATCTTCGCCGGCCGTCTCCTCCTTGAACCTGGCCACTTCCGTTGCGATTTCCCCGCGCTCACTGATCAGTTGCTGGATTTGCTGGTCCAGTGTGTCAATGCGTTCGCGTAATGCCTTGAGTTTTTTATCGTCAGCCATAAGTCTGTCACTACTACGTCAACGAACCCCCGTTAACGAACACCCGTCAACGAGCGCCGGAACGATATGCCGAAAACCAGCGCTTGACGGTTAAATCCAGTCGTTACAGGTGCGGATCGCCAGCACACCTTCGATTTGTGAAATCTCCTTGATCACCGACTCCGGCACCGGTTTGTCGACGTCGGTTAATGTATAGGCCAGGTCACCTTTGGAGCGGTTTAACATATCCAGAATGTTCAACCCAGACTTGGCCATGGTCGTTGATATTTGCCCCACCATATTGGGCACATTGGAGTTCACAATACCCACCCGGCAGCCTTCGGTATACGGCATAATGACTTCCGGAAAGTTAACGGAGTTCCTAATATTACCGTGCTCCAGGTATTCGCGCACCTGGTCAGCCACCATGATGGCACAGTTGTCTTCCGCTTCGATAGTGGATGCCCCCAAATGCGGCAGTGTAATAACGCGTTCGTGATTCTTCAGCAAATTGCTGGGAAAGTCACACACGTAAGCATAGATATGCTTTTCCTTGATGGCTTCGGATACGGCGTTGTCGTCAATGATTCCGGCGCGGGCGAAATTTAAAATCACCGCTCCTTTTTTCATCAACCGCAACCTGTCCCCGTTTACCATGTTGCGGGTACTGTCCACCAGTGGCACATGAAAGGTCACGTAATCGACCTTCGACAACAGGTCATCAATGCCCTTGGCCTTTTCAACCTCCGATGACAATTGCCACGCACCTTCGACGGTAATACCCGGGTCATAGCCAATAACGTTCATGCCCAGAGCCAGCGCGGTATTGGCCACTTCACGGCCGATAGCGCCCAGACCGACGACGCCCAGGGTACGCCCCGGCAGTTCGAATCCCTTGAAGTTTTTCTTACCCGCTTCCACTGCCTTGTTGATTTCCTCGTCGCTGCCTTCCAACTGGCGGGCGAAATCCCAGGACTGGCAGATGTTGCGCGAGGCCAGCAACATACCGGCAATCACCAGTTCCTTTACCGCGTTGGCATTGGCGCCCGGTGCGTTGAATACGGGAATGCCCAACTTACTGAGCTTGTCCACCGGAATGTTGTTAACACCGGCACCGGCACGGCCCACCGCCTTCAGGCTGGCTGGGAGTTCCATATCGTGCATCTTGAAGGACCGCAGCAAGATAGCATCGGGATGCTGGATTTCAGAGGCGATTTCATATTTGTCGCGCGGTAGACGGTCAAGCCCTTTAACGGACAGATTATTCAGGGTCAAAATTTTGTACATGATCAATCCTTGTTGTATTGCTTTATGATTCAGGCGTGGCGTTTTTCAAAATCCGTCATAAACGTAATCAACGCATCGATACCCTCTTCCGGCATGGCGTTATAGATGCTGGCGCGCATACCACCTACGGAACGGTGGCCTTTCAATGTCACCAGGCCCTGTTCCTTGGCTTCACTGAGGAAGGTTGCATCCAGGTCCGCGTTGGCCAGGGTGAACGGCACGTTCATCCAGGAACGGGAGTTCTTCTCCACGGGGTTTTGATAAAAGGACGAACTGTCGATGGCCGCATACAGTTTGTCCGCCTTGCGCTTGTTGATCTCGGCCATCGCTGTTAGACCGCCTTTTTTCTTAATCCACTGGAATACCAGGCCGGCCATGTACCAGCCATATGTCGGCGGCGTGTTATACATGGAATCGCTGTCGGCGTAGGTTTTGTAGTCCAGCATAGCCGGCACGTTGTCGCCCGCCTTGCCGATTAAATCATCGCGAATAACCACTACGGTTAAACCGGCAGGCCCAATATTTTTCTGCGCGCCCGCGTAAATAATGCCAAAACGACTGACATCCACGGGGCGGGACAAAATGGTCGACGACATATCCGCCACCAGCGGCACGTCACCGGTTTCGGGAATATAAGAGAACTCCACGCCACCGATGGTCTCGTTGGGCGTGTAATGCACGTAAGCGGCATCGCTGCTCAAGTTCAGTTCCGACTGCTCCGGCGCGCGGGTAAAGTTGCCTTGTTCGGTGGTGGCCGCAATGTTCACATCGGCAAAGCGTTTGGCTTCGGCGATGGCTTTTTTGGACCAGGAACCGGTATTAATATAGTCGGCCCTGGCGTTTCCGGCGGCCAGATTCAGCGGCGCCATGGCAAACTGCAACGAGGCACCGCCTTGCAGAAACAACACCTTGTAGTTGTCAGGAATGGCCATAAGCTCACGCAAATCGGCTTCGGCCTGTTCAGCAATGGAAATAAATTCCTTGCCGCGGTGACTCATTTCCATCACCGACATTCCCGAACCCTGCCAGTCCAGCAGTTCATCCCTGGCCTGCGCCAGTACGTCTTGCGGAATGGCGGCAGGTCCCGCACTGAAGTTATAAACTCGTGTCATAACGTATCACCTCTAAATTTTCCAATGAATTTTTAAATCAGACTGTCACGACGCTGACGGTTCCACATAAAGTAAACCATTGCAAGTAAACCACTGTGGCTTGCAGTTTGCCGCTTGCAGGCAATTGCAGACAGATATAGCACCTATAGATGACTACAGATGATAGTGCAGCGCACCGGCTATTCTGCTTCTTCTTCTACGTCGGGTTCGATGCGCTCGACGCCCACCAGTTTTTCGCCCTTGCTAAGACCAATGAGACGCACGCCCTGGGTATTGCGGCCCAGGACGGAGATCTCATCAACCCGCGTGCGCACCAATGTACCGCCGTTGGTAATGAGCATGATTTCATCGTCGTCATTGACCAGCGATGCGCCTACCACGTCACCGTTGCGTTCATTGACCTGGATGGACACCACGCCCTGGCCTCCACGGCCGTGAACGGGATAATTCTCCAGCAGCGTGCGCTTGCCGTAACCGTTGGCGGTGGCCGTCAACACACAGCCGGCACTGGTTTCGTCGGCGGTGATCAGGGAAATCACGCTTTGGCCTTCCGCCATCTTAATGCCCCGAACACCACTGGCATTGCGGCCCATGGGGCGTACGTTGTTTTCCTTGAACCGGATCACTTTGCCGGCACTGCTGAATAACAACACGTCCTTGTTACCATCGGTAAGGTTGACGCCCACCAGCCGGTTGCCGTCCCGCAGATCGATGGCAATAATACCGCTGGAGCGCGGACGGGAAAAATCTTTCAGCGGCGTTTTCTTCACCGTGCCGTTGGCGGTGGCGAAGAAAATATATTCACCTTCTTTATATTCCTTAACAGGCAGTACCGCGGTTATGCGCTCTTCCGCCTCCAGCGGTAACAAATTCACGATAGGCTTGCCGCGCGCGGCGCGGCCCGCCTGCGGCAGTTCGAACACTTTTTTCCAGTACACCTTGCCGAAACTGGAAAAACACAAAATGGTGTCGTGGGTATTGGCGATAAACAGTTTATCAACGAAATCCGTGTCTTTCATGGAGGTGGCCGACTTACCCCGCCCGCCACGGCGCTGCGCCCGGTAATCGGTGAGCGGTTGTGCCTTGGCGTAACCTTCATGGGACAGCGTCACCACCACGTCTTCCTCGCCGATGAGATCCTCCATGCTGAGGTCCACGTGGGTTTCATTAATCTCGGTGCGGCGCTTGTCACCGTAGCGGTCTTTAATATCCGCCAGCTCATCGCGAATCACCTGCATCAGGCGCGCTTCGTCCGCCAGGATTTCCCGCAAATCACGAATGGTGTCCAGCAGTTCCTTGTATTCCTCGATAATTTTTTCCTGCTCGAGGCCGGTGAGGCGATGCAGGCGTAAATCGAGAATGGCCTGGGCCTGGGCTTCACTGAGACGGTAACCTTTATCCGTCAGGCCGAATTCCTCGCCCAAACCATCGGGCCGCGATGCCTGGGCGCCCGCCCGTTCCAACATGTCAATGACGATGCCCGGCTCCCAGAAATTATCCAACAAACCCTGTTTGGCCTCCGCCGGATTGGCCGCCGCCTTGATCAGGGCGATAATGGGGTCAATGTTGGCCAGCGCCACCGCCAGACCTTCCAGGGTATGGGCGCGTTCGCGCGCCTTGCGCAGCTCGAAGACCGTGCGTCGGGTGACCACTTCGCGGCGGTGATCGATAAAAGCGGAAATGATCTGCTTGAGGTTCAACAACCGCGGCTGGCCATCGACCAGTGCCACCATGTTGATCCCGAATACCGACTGCATCGATGTCAGGCTATAAAGATTGTTCAGCAGGACTTCGGCCACTTCACCGCGGCGCAACTCGATAACGATGCGCATGCCTTCCTTGTCGGATTCGTCACGCAGTTCGGAAATGCCGTCGATCTTTTTGTCCTTGACCAGCTCGGCGATTTTTTCAATGAGCCGCGCTTTATTGATCTGATACGGCAACTCGGTGACGATGATACGCTGTTTGCCGTTGGACTCTTCTTCGACATGGGTTTTAGCGCGCACATAAATGCGGCCCCGGCCGGTACGATAAGCCTGGATAATCCCCTGGGTACCATTGATAATCCCGGCGGTGGGAAAGTCCGGCCCGGGGATATGCTCCATCAATCCGCGTACGTCGATGCTCTGATCATCAATATACGCAATGCACGCGTTGATGACTTCGGTAAGATTATGCGGGGGAATGTTGGTAGCCATGCCCACCGCGATACCCGATGAACCGTTAATGAGCAGCGACGGCAACTTCGACGGAAATACTGCCGGTTCCCGTTCCGACTCATCGTAGTTTAAGACGAAGTTGACGGTTTCCTTGTCGATATCCGCCAACAACTCATGAGCAATCCGCGCCATGCGCACTTCGGTATAACGCATGGCCGCAGCCGCGTCGCCGTCCACGGAACCGAAGTTACCCTGGCCATCCACCAGCATATACCGCAGCGAAAACGGTTGCGCCATGCGCACGATGGTGTCGTATACCGCCGTGTCGCCGTGGGGATGATATTTACCGATCACGTCGCCGACGATACGGGCGGATTTTTTGTAGGGCTTGTTCCAGTCGTTGCCCAGCACGCTCATGGCGTACAACACCCGCCGGTGCACCGGCTTCATGCCGTCGCGCACGTCTGGTAAGGCCCGCCCCACGATGACGCTCATGGCGTAATCGAGGTACGACTGCTTCATCTCATCTTCGATGTCGATGGGGAGAACTTCTTTTGCGAAATCTACCATTGGGAATGTCTAAAAATTGTTATCGAATTTGTTAGTTGGCAATTGGTGGCTTTGGTCAATTATCAATCAACCGAATTCCAAGTCACCAAACAGGTTATTATACAAGCCGATTTATCCGCCGAATGATAACATAATAGTCCTACCTACTGCATCTAATAAAAAGGCGTGGAGAAAGGATTTGTGAGCGTCTCAGGTGAATTTAAGTTGCTTTATTCGGGTTTTTTTCGCATGGCCGCCATACTTTCCTGACCGGGCGAGGTAACGGTCCCTTGTTCAGTAACGATCACGTCCACCAGCGATGCCGGAGTGACGTCGAAAGCGGGGTTCCAGGCACTGGCATTGGCGGGGCTAACCGGTTGTCCGTGGAACGACAACACTTCGTCGGGCAGGCGTTGCTCGATGGGAATGGATGTACCGTCGGTGAGCGACCAGTCAATGGTGGACGTAGGCGCCACCACCATGAATTTCACGCCGTGGTAGCGGGCATTCACCGCCAGATTGTAGGTACCAATCTTGTTAGCCACGTCACCATTGGCAGTAATCCGGTCAGCGCCCACAATAACCCATTGCACTTTGCCCTGCTGCATTAAATAGCCAGCCGCACTGTCAGCAATAAGCGTTACCGGGATGCCGTCCTGCATTAATTCCCACGCGGTCAACCGCGAACCCTGCAGCCAGGGACGGGTTTCGTCGGCGAACACCTGGTTTAACTTATTGTCGGAGTATGCGCTACGGATGACCCCGAGTGCCGTACCGTAACCGCCGGTGGCCAGGGAACCGGTATTGCAATGGGTCAGTACACTTTGGCCGGGTTCGATGAACGCCGCCCCAAGCCGGCCCATGGTGTGGTTAGCGGCAACGTCCTGCTGGTGAATTTCTTTAGCGGCCTCCAGCAACGGCGTCACCGGATTATCAACCACGCAATCGATCACTTTGCGCATACGCTGGATCGCCCAGAACAGGTTCACCGCCGTGGGCCGGGATGCCGCCAGCAATTCCAGATCACTTTCCACGAGTTGCTGCCAGGATTCCGGGGACTGCCTGAAACGCTCTTGTGCCGCCAATACCACCGCGTAGCCAGCGGTAATACCGATGGCCGGCGCGCCACGCACCACCATATCGCGGATGGCCTGCGCGGCCTCCCCGGCGTTGCGCACATCCAGATAAAGCTGTTCCGCCGGCAGCCGCCGCTGGTCCAGCAATTTCATATGGTCATCACACCATTGTATGGCGCGAATGGTATCATGCGCCGGCATTGTTAACGTTCCCGTGTATGATCATAAACACTATCAATGTTCCTTTTATTAAAAGGGCGGCCAATGTACCACTTCCCGTTCCCCGGTACCATTGTTGGATACAAACAATGGTCTGCCGTGCGGATTTACTTGCATCGATTACCTGCTTGCCGGTAAGGTTCACCCATGCAAGACGTTGATTTACTCATTTTTGCCCAGTGGGTTGTCACCGTGGATGACGCTGACTCCGTGCTCGAAGAACACGCGGTGGCCGTACACGACGGGCGCATTATGGATATCCTGCCATGGCCTCAGGCCAGGCAACGCTATCGCAGTGAGAACACGCATCAACTGGATCACCAGGCATTGATTCCCGGTTTGATCAATGCCCACACCCATGCCGCTATGACATTGTTCCGCGGCCTCGCCGACGACCTTCATTTGATGGAATGGTTACAGGATCACATCTGGCCGGCGGAAGGCAAATGGGTGAGCGACGAATTTGTCCACGACGGTACCCTGCACGCCGCGGCGGAAATGATTCGCGGCGGTACCACGTGTTTCAACGATATGTACTTCTTTCCCGATGTCACCGCTCGCGTTATTGACCATTGCGGCATGCGCGCCACGGTGGGGTTAATTCTCATCGACTTTCCCACGGTATGGGCCAGCGATGCTGATGAATACATCAGCAAAGGCCTGGAAGTGCATGACCACTACCGCAGCAATACCCGCATCAATACCGCCTTTGCACCCCATGCGCCGTACACAGTGTCCGACGAACCGTTAACCCGCGTTGAAACCCTGGCCGAAGAACTGGATATTCCTGTCCATATCCACGTTCACGAAACCGCTTTCGAAGTGAAACAGGCGGTGGACCAGAACGGTCTACGGCCATTGTCGCGGCTCAATGACAAAGGCCTTTTGTCTCCGCGGTTACAGGCGGTGCACATGACACAACTGACCGATAAAGAAATTGATTTGCTGGCCACCAGCAACGCCAACGTGGTGCATTGCCCCGAATCCAACCTGAAACTGGCCAGCGGTTATTGCCCCGTGCAAAAACTGCTGCAATCCGGTGTCAATGTGGCTCTGGGCACCGACGGCGCGGCCAGCAACAACGATCTGGACATGCTTGGTGAAATGCGCACCGCCGCGCTACTGGCCAAATCCGTAGCGGGCGATGCCAGCGCCTTGCCGGCGCACGCCGCCTTGCGCATGGCCACCATTAACGGCGCCCGGGCGCTGGGCATCGACAACATCACCGGTTCGCTTGAAAAAGGCAAGGCCGCCGATCTGGTCGCGGTGGACATGGAAACGCTGGAAACCCAGCCGCTATATAATGTGGTATCCCAGCTGGTGTATTCCACCACGCGTAACCAGGTGAGCAATGTCTGGGTCGCGGGGCAACACTTGTTGAAAAATCATGTCTTAACGACCATTGACGAAAAGGAAGTGATCAACAAATCCCGCGAATGGAAAGACAAGATCTACCAGAGCGATCGCACCGGGCAAACAGAAGTATGAAACCGTAAGCACATAATTCCAAATTTTCAGGCCACACAGACAATCATGACGCAAACCGCACAACCGGACAGACAACAAAACGTCGACCCTAAGGAAATTGCCAAGTTCGAAGCACTGGCATCACGTTGGTGGGACCCCAACAGCGAATTTAAACCACTGCACGATATCAATCCCTTGCGATTGAACTACATCGACGAACACGCGGGACTGGCCGGCAAACAAGTGATCGATGTGGGTTGCGGCGGCGGTATCCTGGCGGAAAGCATGGCCCATCGCGGCGCCACCGTAATGGGTATCGACATGGGTGAAGCACCATTAGGTGTGGCCCGTCTGCACGGCATGGAATCCGGCGTCAATGTTGAGTACCGGCAAACCGGCGCTGAATCCATGGCCGAACAGCATGCCGGACAGTATGATATTGTCACCTGCATGGAAATGCTCGAACACGTCCCGGACCCCACCAAAACCATTGCCGCTTGCGCCGAACTGGTTAAACCCGGTGGTGATGTTTTTTTCTCTACCATCAACCGCAATCCCAAGTCGTTTTTGTTTGCCATCATCGGCGCCGAATACGTGCTGCGGCTATTACCCAAAGGCACACACGAATATCGCAACTTCATCCGCCCCTCGGAACTGGAAACCTGGTCACGGCATGCCAGTTTAACGCTAAATCACATGACAGGCATGAGCTACAACCCGTTAACCAAACAGTATTGGTTGGGACGGGATGTTAACGTGAATTACATGATGCATTTCGTGAAAGACTAACAGGCCTTGGCTTCGAATAAACGCTGATCGCCAGCAGGCTGGCTCCTACACAGAAACACCCACGACGGTATATTTTGGCGTAGGAGCCAGCCTGCTGGCGATAAAGCGTTGCCAATATTAGCCTCGCTTTCCAGCCGCCTATGGCCCATCAGGTAACTGGATGATGGGCACGATTTACCTTTGACGGTTTGACTGCAAGCCCCAGCACCGAATAAGCCTTCGATCGCCTGCAAGCAGGCTCCTACACAGCAACACCCTTGGCGGTAGATTTTGGTGTAGGAGCCAGCTTGCTGGCGATACGGCATCACAGACATGCTCCACCCTTTCGGGACACTCGTTACCTATCAGACTCCGAAACGACTACCATAAATTACCATCCGCAATTTAACGACATACCTCGGAACAGAACAAACCTTTAATCGCTTTTAAAGCAAGCTCCTACCCCTCAACTTCACACCGAGGCAGGTTCCAGTACAGGACCCCACTTCGGTTTTGAACAATTGGTGTTACAATACCGCTCATGTTTGATACCAACCAGATTTTTATTGTTGTCGCGGTGGGACTGATTTCCCTGTTGTTGGGCGCCTTGATTGTCTACCTGCGAAGCCAATCCATTATCAACACCCTGCGCGAAACCAACGCGGCATTAAACGCCACCCTGGATTCAGAACGCCAGGCGGCAAATGCACGTATCATGGAGTTGGAAAAGGCGCGGGAAAAACTGGCTGAAACTTTCGGCGCTCTATCCAATGAAGCATTAAAGGCCAACAGTGTCGAGTTCCTGAAGCTTGCCAAGGAAAACCTCAAACAGTTTCAAATGCAGGCGCAAAACGAACTCAGCCAGAAAGAAAAATCCTTCGAAAACCTGGTCAAGCCTATCAAGGAAACCCTGGAAAAAACCGAAAAACAAATCCGCCAAATGGAGCACGAACGCAAAGAGGCCCACGGCGCCCTCACCCAGCATTTACAAACCATGATGGAAGCTCACCAGGCGTTACAAGGCGAAACCCGCAATTTAGTCAACGCCTTACGCCGTCCAGAGGTGCGCGGTCAATGGGGTGAATTAACATTGAAACGCCTGGCTGAACTGGCGGGCATGGTGGAACATTGTGACTTTTACGAACAGGAACACACAACCACCGGCGAAGGGGCGTTGCGACCCGATATGGTGGTGCGCATGCCCGGCGGCCGGGAAATCGTGGTGGATGTAAAAACCCCGCTGGATGCTTATATCAGTGCCGTGGAAACCACCGACGAAACTCAGCGGGCCCAACACCTGCAACGCCACACCAAAAATGTGCGCGACCGGGTTAAGGAACTGTCGAGCAAAGCCTACTGGTCCCAGTTTAAGCAGTCACCGGACTTCGTGGTGCTGTTTATCCCCGGCGAGCAGTTTTTGAGTACGGCACTGGATAACGATGCCGGATTGCTGGAATTCGCAATGAAACAGAAAGTCATCCTGGCCACCCCCACCAGCATGGTGGCATTAATGCGCGCCATCGCCTATGGCTGGCGACAGGAGTCACTGGCGGAAAACGCGGTACACATTCGCGAAATCGGCAGCGAGCTTTATCAGCGGTTAGCGACGTTTACCGACCATTTAAGCAAAATGGGCAAGAGCCTGACCAGTTCCGTGCAGCACTTTAATAAAGCCGTGGGTTCCATGGATACCCGCATACTGCCCAGCGCCAAAAAGTTCACGGAAATGGGCATACACACCGACAAGCCCGTTGAGTCATTATCGCAAATTGAAACCACGCCGCGCAGTGTGGAATCAAGTCCGGAGCCGGAACACCAACCGGATGGCAAGAAGAAAAAAAACAAGGCGGATAGCGTTGTTTAACGCCAACAGCGCACCCTCGTTATACCCACAATTGTTAGCGCCCTTGTCGGTGGTAATCCCGAGACAATGTTTGAAAAGCGATCAGCCGCAACTATTTTCCATCGCTAACATAAACAGCAAATAGCGTTACAGGTTAGAGCCATCCATGAACCGTTACTTGTTTTTCTCCTCGCCCTCTTCGAGTTTTTCCCGTAATGCTTTTTTGCCTTCTTTCACCATTTCCGTGGTTGTTTCCTTGGCTTTGTCGGCGAATTCGCGGGTTTTCTCCTTGGCGATTTCCGACAGCGGCTTGTCTTCAAAGGGATTGGTCCAGAAATCCTTGTCTTTACCGATGTTGACGCCGAACCAGAGTCCCAGAATAAGCCCGATTACCACGCCTACGATGTATTTATTCAATCGTTCCATGTTTTTCAACCTTAGTTGTAAATTAATGTCGACACTATGTTAGCCCAACCGGATAACCGAGTCCAAGCAGCGTATCAACATTGTCTTGATATAGTACAGGGACACTATGAAAACTTTCCCGTCGCCTCCCTGTTGCTGCCAAAAAACCTGCGCCGGCCCATCGCGGTGATTTATGCCTTTGCCCGCTCCGCCGATGATTTCGCCGATGAAGGTGACCGCCCCCAACAACAGCGGCTCGACCTGTTGAATGGTTATGATCGCAAACTCGACAAAGTGCAACACGGGGAACCGGACGAAGATATTTTTATCGCCTTGCAGCATGTCATGGTCACCCACCAACTACCGGTCCAGTTGTTCCATGATCTACTCACGGCGTTTAAGCAGGACGTGACCCAAAAGCGCTATGAGTCATTTGACGATGTCATGAATTATTGCCGCTGTTCAGCCAATCCCGTCGGCCGCCTGTTGCTGCACTTGACCGACCAAGCCTCGCCGCAAAACCTGCGGGATTCAGATGCCATCTGCAGTGCCCTGCAGCTCATCAATTTTTTGCAGGACATCGGCCAGGACTATGATGAAAATGGCCGTATTTACCTGCCGCAGGACGAAATGCGGCAATTCGGCGTTACGGAAAAGGATATTGCGACCCGGCAATCCACGGACGCCATGCGGGCATTAATTGACCATCAAACCCGCCGGGCCGGCGCCATGATGCTGGATGGCGCGCCACTGGGCAACCGCATTCCCGGACGCTTCGGCCTGCAACTGCGCATGATGATCAACGGCGGGTTACAGGTCCTGAAATTAGTGGAAAATCAAACACAAAGTGTCTTCAAACGTCCCCGCCTGCGTGCGCCGCACTGGCTGAAAATCACCGGATACGCATTCACGAAACAATACATCCGCTAATGACCCGAATTACGAAATTGCCGAAAATCACGGTCTTACATAGAGACTGGCGTTGAGCTCCGGTATAATTACCTTTCTATCAATTCCAATATACAGTTCATGACACCAGACGACTATTGTCAGGAAAAAGCCGCCAGCAGCGGTTCCAGCTTTTATTACAGTTTTTTATTTTTGCCTCCGGCACAGCGTAAAGCCATTACGGCGCTTTATGCGTTCTGCCGTGAAGTGGATGATATCGTCGATGAATGCCGTGAACCGCACATTGCACGTGTTAAATTGCAATGGTGGCGGGATTCCCTGCGCGCAACCTTTGCCGGCGAGCCCCAGCACCCGGTGCAACAGGCACTGGCCGAACCCGTTAAAACATTCGAGCTGCCATTGGAACATTTCCTGGAAATTATCGATGGCATGGAAATGGACCTGGACCAAAATCGCTACGCCACCTTTGATGACCTGTCATTATATTGCTATCGGGCGGCCAGCGTGGTGGGTTTGCTGGCGGCCCGGATTTTCGGCTATCACGATCCGGCCGTCCTCGACTACGCGGAAAATCTGGGCATGGCGTTTCAATTAACCAACATTATCCGCGACATCAAGGAAGACGCCGCCCGCGACCGCATTTATATTCCACAACAGGAACTGCAGCAATTCGGCGTTACCGAATCCGATATCCTGGAATCACGGATCAATGAGGCGATGGCGAGCTTATTGAAGTTTCAATCGCAGCGGGCCAAGTCGTATTATGAAAAAGCCTTCAGCTTCCTGCCGGAACAGGACCGCTATTCGCAACGCAGTGGTTTAATCATGGCGGCCATATATCTCAATACGCTGCAAGTTATCGAAAAAGACAGCACCCGTGTACTTGATGGTAGAATATCGCTGACACCCATAAAAAAACTCTGGCTGGCCTGGACCACCGCCCGCTCGGAAAAGCGCCGCCATAAAAAATACCTGCAAACCTGCCGTACCTGATATGCCAATCATTATCTTTCCACAACATTTAATTAATAACCGTGACTGATCCCAAACCTGTTATCGTTGCCGGCGGCGGCTGGGCCGGTTTGACCACGGCTGTTGAATTGGTGCGCCATGACATACCGGTGGTACTGCTGGAATCGGCCAAACAACTGGGCGGGCGCGCCAGGCGCGTGCTGTTTGAAGATAATATAAAAGATAAAACCGACACCACGGCCTCCCGTCATAGCGACACCGATAAAATCAGTATCGATAACGGCCAACACCTGTTAATCGGCGCCTACGACTCCACATTATCCATGTTGCGTACCATCGGTGTCGCCGAAGAAAGCGTGTTACTGCGGTACAAATTAGCACTGAATATGAGGCGCCGCGAGGGTCGAAATGTTAGAATAACGGCCGGCTGGCTACCGGCACCCCTGCATATTGCATGGGGCCTGTTGTTTGCTTCGGGTTTCTCGCTGCAAGACCGGTTAAAAGCGTTGCGCTTTTGCCGCGCTATGCAGAAAACGGATTTTTCTATTGCAACGGATATGAGCTGCCTGGCGTTATTCCGGCAGCACGGGCAATCGGACAATGTGATAAAAACGTTATGGGAGCCGCTGTGTGTCGCGGCGTTAAATACGCCCATTGCCACTGCCTCTGCCGTTGTGTTTTTACGAACCCTGCGCGAAGCGTTTAACCACGGCCGTGCCGATTCGGACTTATTGTTTACCCGCGTCGACCTGGGTAACCTCTATCCCGATCATGCGATGGATTACATCGAAAAACACGGCGGCAACGTCAGACTGGGACAGCGCGTTGTCGATGTACTGGTAGATAAAAAACAAAGCCGCGGCGTCCGTGGCGTCAAAGTGCAGGATAAGGAAATCCAGTGTGACCACCTGGTGTTGGCAACACCGCATTTTGTAACCCGTAAATTGCTGGCGCCCCATGGACGGTTGACGGAACTGACAGAAAAATTATCAAATTTTGAAAACCAGCCGATTACGACCGTGTATTTACAGTACCCGGAACATATCAGTACCAACAGTCCCATGTTGGGGCTGGTGGACACCGTTGGCCAATGGATTTTTGACCGACGTATTTATGGTCAACCGGGTTTAATGGCGATCGTTATCAGCAGTGACGGTCCCCATACTCATATGGACAACAATGAACTGTGCGAAATTATTGAACGCGAGCTGGCAGACGTGTTTCCGCGCTGGCCCAAAGCGCAATACCGCATGGTGATCCGGGAAAAAAGGGCAACGTTTAACTGCGTGCCCGATTGCAATAATTACCGGCCGGGCAACAAAACGCCGCTACGGGGACTTTGGCTGGCAGGCGACTATACTGATACTAAACTGCCCCCGACGCTTGAAGGGGCGGTGCGCAGCGGCAAGCGATGCGCACGAGCGATAATAAAAGCAATACATGAATCAGAACAACATTAACCGGGAGAAATTAAACCAGGATGCAAGAGTATTTTCCGCCTAAAGAACTGCTCAAGGATCGGGTCATTCTGGTTACCGGCGCCGGTGACGGTATCGGTGCCGCGGTTGCCCAGGACTACGCCAAATACGGCGCCACGGTTATTTTGCTGGGCCGCACCCAGAAAAAACTGGAAAGGGTGTACGACCTCATCGAACAGGCCGGCTATCCACAACCGGCTATCTATCCCCTGGAACTGCAGTTGGCAACTCCCAAGGAATACAAAATACTCGCCGCTACGATCCACAAGGAATTCGGCCGCCTCGATGGCCTGCTGCATAACGCCGCGGTACTCGGAACACTGACCCCCATCGAACATTACGACAACCGTCTATGGGCGCACGTACTACACGTTAACCTCAACGCTCCGTTCATGCTCACCAAGGCCTGCCTGCCGCTATTGAAAAAGGCCAAAGAGGCATCCATTATTTTCACGTCCGCCAACGTGGGTTATAAGGGTCAGGCTTACTGGGGAGCGTACGCCGTCTCCAAGGCGGCCACGGAAAACCTCATGGAAATCCTGTCGGAGGAACTGGAGGTCAACACCAATATTCGCGTCAACAGCGTCGACCCAGGCCGGGTTAGAACCCGTATGAATGCCCTGGCCTATCCGGGCGATGACCCCAGCACCATCCCGGCACCCAAAGACATCACCGCGGTGTATTTGTACCTGATGGGCCCGGACAGTACCGGTGTTACCGGGGAACGTTTCGACGTCTGAGCTCCCGGCCACCGGCGACAAAATACCGCCATCCCCTCGTCATCCACTTCATAACTGCCTGTTTTTCAAGCAAGTGACCATTTGCGTCAACTTGGCATGATATTCGCTTTCGTTAATATCGGAAGTTACAAACCATAAAGAGATTGGATCAATGTCCTATGTTCCGCATACCGATGCCAAAATCCTGCCGGTAAAAAGCAATGGCAATCTGAACGCGATTCTGGAATCCGGCCGGAAAAATGTGCACGACCCCAATGACCGGGTTCTGCAGATTGCCGGTTTGTTACAAACGTCCCTCAATGTGGAAGAAATCATTTCCCATTTCAGCAATGAGATCAGCGCAATTATCGCGCATGATCATCTGAACTACATCAATGAAAAATTCGATATCAATTTTGTCATTGGTAAGCGGAACCGTTATTCCTGCACTTACGAGCTGACAATCAACGACAACAAGCTGGGTATATTAACGCTCAGCCGTGGTAAAAAATTTACCGATAAGGACATCGAACAACTGGAGTACCTCATTTGCGCCCTGCATTACCCATTGCGCAACGCACTACTCTACAAGGACGCCGTACTGGCTGCGCACAAGGATGCATTGACGGGTATCGGCAACCGCGCCGCCATGACCACCACCCTTTATCGCCAGCTGGAACTGGCCTTTCGCCACAATCGTTCGCTGGGCGTCATTATGATGGATATCGATCACTTTAAAAAAATCAACGACCAGTATGGTCATGCGGTGGGTGACTTTGCGTTGCAGTCCCTGGTCGAATGCGCTGAAAAAACCGTGCGCATCTCCGATATGATGTTTCGTTATGGCGGTGAGGAGTTTGTCATTGTACTGCCGGAAACGGACCAGGCCGGTGTATTGCGACTTGCCAAGCGCATTCGTCGCCGCGTGGAAAAGCTGGAAACCCGGATTCAGGGCCACGTGATCCCCATGACAGTGAGCATCGGTATCGCCACCTTACAGGAATCCGACGACGAAAAAACGTTTATTACCCGCGCTGACGAAGCACTTTATAAAGCCAAACGGGACGGCCGTAACTGTATTCGCATCGCTCCATAACGGGCCGTCACAGGACCTACAAACGAAGAAACAAATTTAGCCCCGTTATTGCATATATGGGATTAAAGTAGTTTTACACACGCGGTAATTGCCTCCCAGCAACCGGGCATGATGCGATTTAACATCATGCCCTTTTTTTTCGTCCCGTGGATTTTTTTTTGCGGCCCCGCGTTCGTTTACCGCCAATGGCAGATTGGCGCTGTTCGACAAAAGGTGACGGCAAACCGGTGATGGCATATAACTGTTCAACCTGGGCTTTGGGTAATTCCTCCCAGTCGCCCCGTGGCAACCGCCGCGGTAAACGCACCGGCCCGAACTGGTTGCGCGCCAGGCGGTTTACCTGAACACCCTGGGATTCCCACAACCGTCTGACTTCCCGGTTGCGCCCTTCGCGCAGTTCCACGGTAAACCACTGGTTGCGGCCTTCGCCACCCATGGCAGTGATACTGTCAAAACGCGCCATACCGTCCTCAAGTTCAACGCCCCGTTGCAATTGTTGCAGCATGTCAGGCGTCACTTCACCGTAAACACGCACCGCGTATTCGCGTTTGATTTCATAGCGCGGATGCATCAACCGGTTGGCCAGTTCGCCGTCGGTGGTTGCCAATAATAATCCCGTGGTAGTGATATCCAGTCTGCCTACCAATATCCAGCGACCATTGCGCACGTTGGGAAAATCCTCGAACACGGTGCGCCGCCCGTCGGCATCGGACCGCGAACAAACCGTACCGGCATCCTTGTGATAAACAATGACTCGAGGGGGCTGCTGCTCAGGCGGTTTGAGACGAAGGATTTTACCATCGAGGGCGATGATTTCTTTCCCTGTGACACGGTCCCCCACAGTGGCCACCTGCTTGTCCACAGTAATCCGGCCATCGGCGATCCAGCGCTCGATTTCACGTCGTGATCCCAGTCCCTGGCGGGCCAGCACTTTTTGCAGTTTTTCGCTCATGGTCGCCGTTAACCGATGAATGGAAGGTTCGCGGTGAAATTACGGCAGGTGATCAATGGAATCAACAGCAATGTTACCGGTTAACCGCCAAATCTGGAATCGTAGTCGTCGTCCGCCAGAGAATACTCGCTATCACTGTCAACGGTGGCCGTTTCCAGCGTACCGGTGTCGTCGTTAAGATCGCCATCTGTCAAAACGGCTTGTGCTTTGGGCGTCTTGGACTGCTGCTCAGACACCTCGGATGTGTCGTCGTCACTGGTATCTGACATCATGCCGCTATCGTTATCCTGCTCATCGATGGTGCCAACAACAGCATCATCGGTATCCGTCTCGTTGGAAACGGAATACACCTCATCCGAATTATCCTGATCCGCTTCCGCGGCGATTTCAGCGTCCGGGGAAAAATCTTCATCTGTTGCGAGCGATTCATTGTCCACAATCACATCTTCGGAAGATATCACCTCATCAACTTCATCAATGTCCTGTTCATCAATTTGTTCAGGAGATTGCACTGCCTCGGCGTGCTCGGATTGCGTTGCAATTTCCTGGTCAGCAAAATTACCGCTGTCCAGGGTCGTCACTGGATCATTAGTGTCAAATGCGTCGTCGTCGGGGGATCCCGCTTCCAACGCGACATGATGTGGCTCATCCAGCACAACAACGTCCCGATCATCGAGATTGTTATCGATATCTTCACTGCCATCATCATAGTCGGCGTCTACTGGCGACAGCGTGTCATCCGTTTCAGTGTCCATGACGTCTGCCAGTTCCGGGACTCCGGGTTCCGGTTGCCGATCACCACTTTCCGGTGCAGTGGCCTGCTCGTCGCCCCGAAATTCCAGTGATCGTGCCTGGTCCGTCATTTCCGCAATCAGATCCTGGTTAAATCCTTCGTCCGGTACCGCTACACGATCTGCGCTGTCCTCGCTAACGTCGTTTATCGTGTCACTTTCTGGTTCGTCATGTTGTATTACAGCGTTTTCTGTTGCGGCGTCCTCTGTAGCCGTATTTTCATCGCCTTCCGCTTCCGGTCCGGCAAGCTCTGCGGTATCGGCAGTTTCTACCGCGGCTGTATTTTCAACGGCCGCTGCAATTTCTGTGTCCTGTGTTTGTTCAGTGTTTTCCGCACTACGTTCGTCAGTGCCCAGGTCAGCGCTCACGTCAGTACCTTCACCTTCAGCACCTTCAGTACCTTCGGCCACGTTTTCGTCCGTTTGCGCACCCGGTTCTTCCAGTTCAAGTTCGGCGTTGATCTTGTCAAGATCGCGAATTTCCGCCAGGGTGGGCAATTCTTCCAGGGATGTTAAATTGAAATAATCCAGAAACGCCTTGGTGGTGGCATAAAGCGCAGGCTTGCCCGGTACGTCGCGATGGCCCACCACTCGCACCCATTCGCGTTCCAGGAGGGTTTTGATAATATTCGTGCTGACAGCGACGCCCCGCACGTGTTCGATTTCGCCACGGGTAATAGGTTGTTTGTAGGCGATCAATACCAGGGTTTCCAGCAGGGCCCTTGAATAACGGGCGGGCTTTTCCTCCCACAGCCGCGATACCCACGGTGACATGTCTTTTTTGGCCTGGAATCGGTAGCCTGAACTGACTTTTTTCAGTTCAACACCGCGCGCTTCACACTCCTGTTCGATAACTTTTAAAGCACCCTTTACAGCGTCCCGCGTGGGAGGCTCCTTTTCTTCGGCAAACAACGCCAGCATTTTATCCACGCTCATGGGCTCGGTGGACGCCATGATTGCCGCTTCAAGAATTTGTTTTAATTGTTCGTCTGTGATTGGCATGATTCCGTTACCGTTACGTGAATAGGTTCATAAGGGCTTGTTTGTACCAGTTCAATGAGTGATTCCTTGACCAGTTCCAGCAACGCCAGAAAAGTGACCACCACTCCCAATCGCCCTTCCTGGGGGTCGAACAGTTCGCTGAAGGGAATAAATTTATCCGGTTCCACCCGGCCCAGAATAATAGACATTCGCTCGCGAACCGACAAGGGTTCCATTTGAATATGGTGATGGGAATACATGTCCGAACGCACCAGTACATCCTTGAACGCGTGCAGCAGGTCCTTCAGCTCAACATGGGGATGTAACTTGCGCACATTGGCATCGGGAACGGGGACGGATACCTGAAAATTGTCCCGCTCCAGGCGAGGCAGTTCGTTGAGGTCTTCCGCCGCGGTTTTATAGCGTTCGTATTCCTGTAAACGGCGCACCAGTTCCGCGCGCGGGTCTTCTTCGTCTTCTTCCTCACTGACCGGACGGGGCAACAGCATGCGCGACTTGATCTCCGCCAGCATGGCCGCCATCACCAGGTAATCCGCCGCCAGCTCGAACTGCAGCTCTTTCATCATCTCGACATATTCCATGTATTGCCGGGTGATCTCGGCAATGGGTATGTTGAGTATATCCAGGTTGTGGCGCTTGATCAGATACAGCAGTAAATCCAGCGGCCCTTCAAACGCTTCCAGGAAAACTTCCAGCGCTTCGGGCGGAATATACAGGTCCTTGGGCAGCTCCGTGACCGGTGCTCCCCGCACCAACGCGATGGGCGCCATGGGTTGTTCCGCCTGCGTTTGCGCTTCGGGCTGTTGGTCCGGCTCACCGGGCGCAGCATCGGTTACCGCCGCCTCATCTGCTGCGGGCGTTTCTTCAACCACGTTATCGGCAACCTCTGACATAATGTGTATTAACCTTTTGTTAACCTTCTATGTTAAATCGCAAATGGACCCTTCATTGAAAACAGGTCATCGATAAGACAATCCCATTGCTGTACGAACTTCTTCCATGGTGTCCTGGGCAACATCGCGCGCCGCCTCCACACCCTCGCTGATGACGTTTTGCACCAGCTTGGGATCATCCAGATATTCCTTGATCCGCTCCTGAATGGGCCTCAGTTCATCCAGCACCGCGTCGATGACTGGCTGTTTGCAATCGATGCAGCCAATGCCGGCGGTGGTACAGCCTTCCTGGACCCACTGCCGGGTTTTGTCATCGGAATAAACCTGATGCAAATCCCACACGGGGCACTTGGCCGGATCACCGGGATCTGAGCGCCGTACCCGCGCCGGATCGGTGGGCATGGTGCGCAACTTCTTTTCGACGTCCGTGGGATTCTCCCGGAGCGAGATGGTATTGTTATATGATTTTGACATTTTTTGACCATCCAGTCCCGGCATTTTTGGCGATTCCGTCAATAATGCCTGGGGCTCGGGCAGGATTATTTTACCCGGCCCTTCCAGATATCCAAACAGTCGTTCGCGGTCGCCAAGGGTAATATTTTGCTGGGATTCCAGCAGGGCCCGGGCGGTTGCCAGCGCCTCCTGGTCACCTTGTTCCTGAAATTTCCTTCTTAAGTTACTGTATAATTTGGCATTTTTCTTGCCCATCTTGAGCACGGCGGCTTCGGCTTTTTCCACGAAATCGGGCTCACTGCCGTAGAGGTGATTAAAGCGGCGCGCCACTTCGCGGGTCAATTCCACGTGGGCCACCTGGTCTTCCCCCACCGGCACCTGGCCGGCTTTGTAAATGAGGATATCCGCGCTTTGCAACAGGGGATAGCCCAGAAAGCCATAAGTGGCCAGATCCTTTTCCTTGAGCATTTCCTGCTGGTCTTTATAAGTAGGCACCCGCTCCAGCCAGCTCAGCGGCGTCACCATGGACAACAGCAAATGCAGTTCCGCATGCTCCAATACCCGCGACTGGATGAATATTTTAGCGGAGCCGGGATTAATGCCCACCGCCAGCCAGTCCACAATCATGTCAAAGGTGTTATTGGCGATGGTGGAGGGATCTTCGTAATTTGTCGTCAATGCATGCCAATCGGCCGCAAAGAAAAAACATTCGTATTCATGTTGCAGGCGCAACCAGTTTTTCAATACCCCGTGATAATGTCCCAGATGTAGCGGTCCCGTGGGCCGCATACCGGACAGCACCCGCAGGTATTGCGACGGTACGGAATTCAATAGTGTCTCCTTGGCATTGGTTTGATTGTTACGAACCCAGTGTCATCAGCAGGTTGGGATCAATTCCGAAAACAAATGAGGCGATTGTCATCATGATGTTGATCGCTGGCATTAAAATAGACCCCAACACGCCGGTTATGAGTAAAACCACTAGTATAAGAAGCCCGAAGGGTTCAAGTCGATTAAATTTGGCGGATAAACGATTCGGCAACAGACTGGAGGCAATGCGTCCGCCATCAAGGGGCGGGATTGGAATAAGATTTAACGCCATCAATACAGTGTTGATGAAAATACCGGCGAATCCCATGTAAACCAGCGGAATCCCCACCGTACTGGCGGAATGGGGTAACAATGAGGCCAGTTTCAGAACCAGCGCCCAGATAAATACCATGATGAAATTGGCAGCGGGGCCGGCAAGCGCCACGACGCCCATATCCCGCTTGGGATTGCGGAGATTTTCCCAGGTGATAGGCACCGGTTTGGCCCAGCCGAACAAAAATCCCGTGGTCCACAACATGAGTACCGGCAACAAGACAGTGCCCACCGGATCGATGTGCTTGATGGGGTTGAGGGTCAACCGTCCCATCATCATGGCCGTGGGATCCCCCAGCCGTTTGGCCACCCAGCCATGGGCCACTTCGTGAACCGTAATGGCAAACAGGATCGGCAGGGCGGCAACCGCCAGGAACTGTATTTTACTCAATTCACCCATGGGCGAATTGTAACGGCTTTAATGGACGGCGTCCCCGCAAATTGAGCGATTTCAACAAAATCCACATGATCTCAATCAGTTATATCGGTTGTTATTCCATGAACCGGGAGACATCGCCTTTGCCCTGGCGCACCACAACGGGCTCATCTTCCACCAGATCCAGTACCGTGGTGGGCTCAATGCCGCAAAATCCACCATCGATCACCAACTCCACCTGGTGTTTTAGCACGTCCACCATCTCTTCCGGATCAATCATCGGACGATCATGGTCCGGTAAAATCAGCGTCGAACTCATTACCGGTTCCCCTAACTCATCCAGTATCTGCGAGGCTATGTTGTTGTCCGGCACCCGCAAGCCAATGGTGCGGCGCTTGGGATTTTGCAGGCGCCGCGGCACTTCACGAGTTGCTTTTAAAATGAAGGTATAAGGGCCCGGCGTCAGGGCTTTCATTAGCCGGTAATGGGTGTTGTTGACTTTGGCGTACACCGCAATTTCCGACAGATCACGGCATACCAGCGTAAAATCATGTTTGCTGCCCAGATCACGGATACGGCGCAACCGTTCCATGGCTTTTTTATCGCCGATGTGACATCCCAGCGCATAAGCGGAATCCGTGGGATACACAATAACGCCGCCATCACGCAGCACGCTGACCACTTGCTTGATCAGCCGGTGCTGCGGATTTTCCGGATGTATTGCCAGTAATTGCGCCGTCATTTTTAAATCAGTGCTCTTCTTCGTTGCGGATTTCAAGTGTGTAATGCCATCAACGCCATACAAGTTTTTGACCAACCCCCACTACCCAACCAACGACAACCGCCCAACTACCGATGCCCTGGCGAGTTATCACCGGCTAGTCGTCATTGCAACACCATAATGCCGCCAGCTGTTTGAGACACAGTGTATGCCTCGATGGCATCCTGCCAGTTAAGCATTAGGTCACAGCCGGGATATCAAGGTAAAAGGCAGGAGCAACGCTTACTGCCACGTGCTCCAGATAGGCTGGCACTCGTCAGGTAATGGTGGAATATTTCCCAGTTCCGCCCGGGCATGTTTCGGTCCGTGATAATCAGAGCCGCGGGAAGCCAGTAGTTCAAACCGACTGGCATAGCGCGCCATGGTGTTACATTCGCTTTGACTGTGGGAACTGGATACTACCTCCAATCCAGCACCGCCACAAGATTTAAACTCATCCAGCAAGATACGCAATTTGGTGGCGGATAACCGGTAACGGGCCGGATGGGCAACAACCGCCTGACCGCCGGCCGAGTTAATCCACTGCACCGCCTCCTCAAGCGTCGCCCATTGGCCGGGGACGTAACCGGGCCTGTTGCGCACCAGGAAACGTTTAAAGACATCCTGCAAATCTTTGGCGTAATCGTTGTCTACCAGGTAATGGGCAAAATGGGTGCGGCTGATCAGGGCACCCACAGCATGGCGCCGGGCACCGTCCAGTGCGCCGCTAATACCGTGCTTTTCCAGTCGCCGCGCAATTTCTTCCGCGCGCCAACTCCTGAAATCACGCAACTTGTGCAATCCCTGTTGCAATAGATCACAGGCCGGGTCGATTCCCAGACCCAGTATGTGGACGGTGACCCCATTCCAGGTGACCGAAATCTCCACCCCGGCGATCAACCGGATACCCTGCCGCTCGGCGGCCCGTTGCGCTTCAGCCAAACCGTCCGTCACATCGTGGTCCGTCAGCGCCAGCACATCCACTTGCCGATGCCGGGCGTGCGCCACCAGTTCCGTCGGTGTTAATGACCCGTCCGATGCAATGGAGTGGGAATGTAAATCGTAAATCAATGACATGGGCACTAATACTACGTGAAAATGTGTCCGGGTGAAAATACCACCAGTGCAATGGTGCGGCGGACCAATGTTGGTAAAACAACGCCGGCGAAACAATGCTGGCGGGACTGTTCGCGGCGGGTCGCGGCGGGGCCCCGGTGAATCCGCAAAAAACGGCCAATTTCACCTATTTAGCCAGGCAATAATATGGTAAATTGATGCTCCGGTTTTTTTGAATTCCGGACAACCTGGATTGTCAAACCGGCATACAAAACATAAACAATCGATAACGCAGAACCCGTAACGCCTAACCGGCCCATTTAACTGGATATCTTAACACCCAACGACTATGAAATTTCTGTTCGATTTCTTTCCCGTGTTACTGTTTTTTGTCGCCTATAAACTTTATGGCATATACACCGCGACGGCGGTGGCCATCGCGGCATCATTTATACAGGTCGGCGTGTACTGGTTTAAACACAAAAAGTTTGAAAACAGTCATCTCATCACACTGGTTATATTGGTGTTGTTTGGCGGCGCCACCATTGTTTTGCAAAATGAGATGTTTATTAAATGGAAACCGTCGGTGGTCAACTGGATATTTGCCGTCGCTTTCCTCGGCAGCCAGTTTATCGGCAACAAAACCATCATCGAACGCATGATGGGTGCAAACATTACCCTCCCCGCCTCGATATGGCTGCGGCTGAACATGAGTTGGGTGGTATTTTTCATTGCACTGGGTATCATTAATTTGTTCGTGGTCTATAACTTCGACACCGACACCTGGGTGAACTTCAAGTTATTCGGCATGATGGGACTGACCATCCTTTTTATTGTTGCCCAGGCAATCTATATGTCACGACATGTACAGCCGGCGGAAATCGAAAAGAAATAAAATATGTGGTATGTAATTGTCGGCGAAGACCACCCAAACAGTCTTGATAAACGGCTGTCGGTCCGGGAACAGCATGTGCAACGCCTGAACGCACTTAAGCTGGAAAATCGGCTGTTACTGGCAGGACCGAATCCCGCCGTCGACAACGAAGATCCCGGCGAAGCCGGTTTTACCGGCAGCATTATTGTCGCGCAATTCGAGTCACTTGAGGCAGCAAAACAATGGGCCGGAGACGATCCCTATGTCAGCGCCGGCGTCTATAAAAACGTGACCATTAAACCATTCAAAAAAGTTTTACCCTGATTACAACCAACCGTCTGCTGATCGAACTTTCGAAGGAACTATTGAATATGAATGTCTCAAAACTTCACTTGGTAGTATTAGTACTGGTTTCATGCCTTGCACTGGCAATGTCTTACAACGCGTTGGCGGAGAAAAAAGACGGTGTAGTAGCCGTGGTTAACGGCAAGAAAATTACCGCAGGCATGCTGAAAAGTTATCAAAAAAGCCGCGGTTTTATTAACAACATCTCTAAAAAACAGCAAACCCAGATGATGATCGAGGAACTGATCAACCGCGAATTGATATACCAGGACGCCGTCAAGAACGGCGTAGACAAGAGCCAAGCGGTGCAGAATCAAATTGACCTGTTAACCAAAAATGTTGTCGCCGGCGCCATGTTAAAAAATGTCACCGAAGCGAGTAAAATCTCCGACGATGAATTGAAAAAAGAATACAATAAACGCAAAAAGGACATGGTCACGCACGAATACAAAGCGCGTCACATCCTGGTGGATAAAGAAGATAAAGCAAACAGCATCGTGGCGAAACTCGACAAAGGCGCTGATTTTGCCGAGTTGGCGAAAAAGGAGTCCACGGGACCGAGCGCCACGCAAGGCGGCGACCTTGGCTGGTTTAAGCCGGGAGAAATGGTCAGGGAGTTTTCCGTGGCGGTGGAAAAGCTGAAAAACGGTGAGTACACCAAAAAGCCGGTAAAAACTGATTTTGGCTGGCACGTCATTCTACGCGAAAACGCTCGCGACGTACCTCCCCCACCCTTCGAACAAATGCGCGATCAATTAAAAATGCGTGCGCAGAATATTCAGATCGAACAATATATCAAGTCATTGCGTAACAAAGCCAAAATCGAACGCAACTGATCCCGCACAATTTCCTCACAAACATACGACAGCCGGATACTCTGCGCCATTGGATGTTTCCGGCTATCGTGTAATTTCTCAGGTCGACCGAAGTACCAGAACCTGGCGACTAACATTGCAAGGCGCAATGTCTTCACTTAGTTAGCTTAGCGTCCTTATCATTCACTTCAAAATTAACAGTGGATACGGGAACGTGCCGCCGGCTGATGCCGTTTCTGGTTCAGATAGGACAGGTAGCCTTGCTCCATAACAAACGTATATAAATAGCCAAGCAGCACGATATATATGGCCACAAGAATTAACAGGCTCGCCAGTCCCATCAGGTCTTTAGCCAGCGACACCCCGGCGCTGTACTCAACCACCAGGTAACCGGCTTCAAAGGCAAGGAAAATGATCGGTGCCCGGTAAGCAACCTTACGGATAACGTTGGGCGGGCGCCGGGTTGACCAAAAATACATTACGCCAAGAAAACTCAGGTAGGGTACCGTAGTGGCCCCGATAACGGTTGCCGGAATGGCGGCCAATGCCAGCGCCACTGCCATGCCGCCCAATACTACCGCCAATGGCAGGGTTAATGCGAGCAAAAAATAACGCCGTGTATACATATAGCGTAATGATAGCGCATCGCGGCGCCAAACACACGGGGCGTAATAAACCGCTGTTTATCAACCCCAATCGGGAGCCAACCCAACAGACAGCAATGACTTGCGGATCTGTCAATGGCCTGTCCTTTACCCCGTTAAAAAAGAAGGTGCCCGCAATATTGCCGGGCACCCGAGCGAGGAGTAATTAAGCCTTAATAGAATTCGATGGAGTAACATAGTCGCCGTAACCGACAAGTACCTGCGAGAGTGCATAAACGGCCTCCTTTGGACCCAGGGTTAACTGGATTTCAGGTAAACAACGTATCGACATGCACGATGTTTTTCGCCACCTCCGCCAGCCTTTGATTTTTATCCATTGCCATTTTACGCATTAACTGAAATGCGGATTCTTCATCCAACGTGCGCCGGCGCATCAATATACCTTTAGCCCTTTCTATAATCTTGCGTTCATCCAGTGATAACTTTGTCCTGGCAAGTTCGGATTTTATGGCACGTAACTCATTGCTGCGCGCCTCCGCCAAATCCATAATGTTCTGAATTCTTCCCGGCTCAAAGCCATCCACGATATAGGCACCGATACCAACATTTGCTGCTTCCTCGGCAAAATGTCGGTTGCTCGCCCCGGTAAACATCACCATCGGTGTCGCATATTGGTTAATGACATGCTTCAATATTTTAAATAGTTGAAGGGTAGGAATATCCACGTTCACCACCACTGCATTGATGTCGCTGGCCGGTTTTAGATACGACTCCACCGACTCTACACCCGACTCGCAATCGACTACCTTATAACCGCTATCCATGAATGCCTGTTGAAAAGAATCGTCAGCATCACGGGTCAGATCAACCAACAATATCTTCTTGGCCATAACCTTTAACCTTTTCAGGAAATAAACCCGAATTGATAGATTCCTGATATACGATTTCACAAGCTGTACCAACACATTGGCTTTACAAAAAACCAACTGCCAATCAATAGGTTAACTGCTTATATAATCGTTGAACTGCGGATTCCGGGGAGAAATATTCGCACCATAAACGTTCACAATATCGCCGGCACTCATCGGAACAGTGCAAATAAAATTACCTCATGCTGCCTCAAACAACCGGAAACGGATTTGAGAATGACAAGAGTGTTATCGGTGCTAACTTGCTAAATGGGTACAATTTCAAGTGATCATTGAAATTGTGTTACGCATCGGGTGTTGTCCGCGTGATATTTGCAACCGAACAAGTAATAAATGGCATTTGGTTCGGCTTTTCCATCGAGCAATATACCGGGTACCTGCAATATATACCGCATGCGTTCCTGGCAGGTATCACAAACAGGAACGTCGGGCTTTTGCACCCAGCTGACACCGTCAACCAAACGCACCTGGTGGGCGGGCTCATATTGATAGTCTTCTCTGCCAATGGTAACCAGGTAGGTCAAGGTCTGCTCAGGATAACGTGGGGATATTTTAGCTACCACCGCCAGTAGTTGCGGATTTGCGGTGATCCATTTATAGGGCGAGAACAGGCTAAGGCCATGACCTGTTTCATTATCGACCATTGGCACCGCAATGCTAGTATATACCTTTCCCGCCAGGCGGTTTTGTTGATCAGTATTACTGTCAACAACCATATTGACGCCATTGGCGGTATCGATATGCACGACGCTGTCGGCCCAGGGAAAACCGTCGTCGGTCTGCGGCAGATAGATTTGATTGCCCGGCAACGAAGACGCCATATTGGTCCTGCCAAGAATATAGGCCTTTGATCGCCCGTCACCCATCTGCCCGATCGCTGCATACACTTCGTTAATGACCTGTTCGTCGGCGTCGTGCACCGCTTGGCGGATGGTTAGTATAACGCGCTTTTGCCGGACCACAATAAACGCAAGCCATGACAACGAAAGCAGGAACACCGCTACAATAACAATAATGGGAATAGCAAGCATGATCGGCGCGCCCTCCTGGCCACAATAAATTGAATTCCGGTATATTTAAAACTAACTGTGGTTTTGCGTTGTTCTTGTACTGTTGTTCGTTGTTTTTGTATTTTTGTTAAGTATGCCATTTGTGCCGGCAGCCGTGATTTTTGCAGGTCCCAACAACTATGTAAATCCCTTGCGAATTTTCACTCGATACATACGGTGAACACGCCTGATGCCATCGATGATGATCGACAGGCACACGTCGTCTCATCGACCGCCGTAACACGCCCTGTCACGCGTCCACGTAACCACACCCGGGCATTTCGCAGTGCCGGCTAATTGCGTTAAGTCGCCCCGTATTGCCATCATTTGACGGTTGTTACTGCCAACGCCGGGTACAAAACGCCTCCAGCCCTCAATAGGGATTGCCTTCGATTTAGGCCAAATTTCCGCTTAAGAATCTTGCGCCAAAGACCGTAAATAATATATGGCATTAACCGCTTACACTGTACAAATAGTACCCACAATATAGACAACTTCATGATCAAACAACAGAAAACTGTAACGGTCACCCAGGAGCAGCTGGGCACCCTGATCAATATCAGTGGCCGACAACGCATGCTGTCCCAGCGAATCGCGCTGCTTTTGCTTTACTTTGAGAAACAGGGCGACCCGGCAATCCTGCAACAACTTGATGACGCCATTGCGCTTTTTGAGAAAAGCCACCATCAACTGACCCAAGGCGACAATAACGAAAATCTCCCGGGTGTCTTTTCAGACAACATTCACAACATGTTTTACGCGGGTAACAATGCCGCTAGTGACGTTATCGAAAATTTTATCGATACCGCGATAACGCTCAGAAACCGTATCGCTGGACACAAAAAACTCGATGACAATTCAATAACGCACTTTCTGACTCTGTCCGCAACGTCATTGATGGACCTGCTTAATGAAATAACGCTCACCTATCAAACCGAAGCCAAATGGCTTGCCGACAGATCCCAACAGCAAGCTAACGATAACAGAAGACAAATCAAAACCCTGCTGGAAAATGTCACCACCATTGCCCGCCAGGCGAAAATCATCGCCTTTAACACCGCTGTGGCAGCGAGCCGGCTGGGAGAAAAAGGCGCAGAGATATCTGTCGTGGCACGTGAAATCGAAACACTCACTCAGGATATCAATTCAGAGGTCAAGGAGGTTATGCGAAAGCTGGAACTATGACGCAGGAGCAACAACGGTAGCCGTTATCGCCGCCGTTGCGTTATTGCGCCACAGGTTTTTGTCGCAGGTCTCAGCTTAAATGGAAATCGATAATGAGGGCGATTAACGCGGACCGGATTTACCGGATCGGTTGCGACCGTTGGTCTTGCGGCTTTTGCCCCGCTGGCCACCCCTGCTTTGCTGGCTGCGCTTCTTGCGTTCTTTCTTTAACGGCGGGTTGGGTGTAACCAAAATGTCATCAGTTACGCTTTGCGCCGGAATTTTATGTCCTATGTATTCTTCGATATCGGACAGTGAGAATGAAAATTCCTCGCAAGCAAAGCTTATTGCATCACCCGACGCACCGGCGCGTGCTGTGCGGCCGATTCGATGCACGTAGTCTTCCGCATCCTGTGGCAAATCGTAATTGAATACATGGCTGACCTCCGGGATATGCAGCCCACGCGCCGCAACGTCCGTCGCAATCAGTATGGGAATAGTGCCGTTGGTAAAACGTTTTAACAGGCTGCTGCGCTTTTTTTGCGGCACGTCACCGGAAAGCACGCCAACTTCATAGCCGTTGGTCACCAGATACCGTTGAACATCTTCGGCGGCCCGTTTGGTATTGACGAATATCATGGTACGCGTAACGTCGTGCCCCCTGAGCAATCCCAGTAGCAACGGAATTTTTTCGTCTTGTGCGGGAAAATAGACGACTTCCTCAACATTTTCCGCGGTGATCTGCTCCGTTTCAATGACAACTTGCCGGGGATTGTTCATGTGCTCATAAGCAAGCTCGGTAACGCGAAAGGACAACGTCGCGGAAAACAGCATATTCAGGCGCTTGTCGGGATCGGGCATTCGGCGTAGCAGGTAACGAATATCGGTGATAAAGCCAAGATCAAACATGCGATCCGCTTCATCGAGCACCATGACCTGAATGGCTTTCAGGTTAAAGATATGTTGTTTGAAGAAATCAATAACGCGTCCCGGTGTACCGATAAGAATATCCACCCCTTGCGCCAGATGGTTACGTTGCTGTTCATAGCCGGTGCCGCCAAAGGCAAGCCCCAGCGTCAGATCCGTATACTTCCCCAGTATTTCTGCATCACTATGGATCTGTATCGCCAACTCGCGGGTGGGTGCAATGATGATTGCTCTGGGTTGATTTTTCTTACGACCGGGGGGTTCAGGTTCTCTTAACAACTTGGCAAAGGTCGCGATCAGAAATGCAACCGTCTTGCCGGTACCGGTCTGAGCCTGTCCAGCGACATCCTCTCCCGCCAGTGAGTATGGCAACGTCTCGGCCTGGATGGGCGTGCAGTGGCTAAAACCGGATTCCCGCATACTTTGTAGCAACGGCTCGGGAATATTCAGTTTATCGATTTCTACCAATTGCGGCTGTTCAGTTGTCAATGTATTAATGATTGATCAGTGATTATTTGAAGCAAATTGTAGCGCGATGGTTCAACGGTTCTCCCGCCGGTTTTGCACCAGACAATATATACATAATGACTTGGTTGACCGGAAATAACCGGAAGGGAACATCAAACAACGGTGCGGCTTTATAGTTGATTAGTTAATCACCATATTAACACCTTATCAAACAAAATGATACCGCATTTTAGCCTCACTTCGGCAAGACGCTGTCAATATCAAACGATGTTAAGATGTTAAGAAGAAGGATGCGCGCCCCACACCGGCAGCAATATCAAACCCCTGATTGCGCAACCCGACCTATTATAAATTCTGTTAATATTATCGTCGTTTTATAACAAATTCTAATAGTTTTATACGTTTTTTATTGAGCGAGCACCTTGCGTTGACGGGGATAACAATGTTTACCTGTCATCATATTTACCGCCATGGGAGCGCCGCTTTGGTAAACCACGACCGGTACGACTTATATCGCTTACGGCATTACCTGGTACTTGCCTTTGATCTTATCCGGCGCCGCTGTTCTGGCTGCCATAGCAATCATGTGGTATACAATACCGTACACTGCTTGACGGTTAGCGCCATTGTGTTGTCCTTATTCGGGTTACCCGCGCCGGCTACGGCGGACAGAACAAATATAAATGGCCGGCTATCGGCAAATACCACGCTCCCTTTATCCTGGGATTTACCCGCCAATGCAATAGATACGACATCATTACCACGCTTTGCACTGGACGAAAAAGCCCAGAACAATGACCCGTTGCCGGTGTATCAACTGGCGGAAAATACTTATTTTCTATTCGGTAGCATTGCCACACTCGATACCGACAACCGCGGCTGGAACGGCAATGCCGGCTTCGTGGTCACCAGCGCAGGCGTCGTTGCCATCGATACCCTGGGAACCCCCAAACTCGGTGACCGCATGATTGCCACCATTCGAAGCGTGACGAACAAGCCAATCAAATACCTTATTGTCACCCACAACCATCCTGATCACGCCTACGGGGCGGCTGCTTTTCAACGTCTCAAGGGAGTAACGGTTATTGCACATGAAGGCACTAAAGCATATAACAATTCTGCGACGCTGGAACAATCGGTGTCTTATCGCCAAGAAATATTGCCTGTCGACATGAAAGGCTTTCAGCCAGTTGACGCTAATATTTACATTGATGGCGATGTATTTTCCAGCCGCACAATCAAACTTGGCGACAGTGAATTTGTTATCTACAATACCGGCCACCATCATTCGTACGGCGACCTGATCGTATTGCAGGTAAATCAGCAGATCGTGTGGATTTCCGATCTCGCCTTCAATCAACGCACTACCTATATGGGCGACGGCAGCAGCGAACAAATCCTGCAGGCGCAAAAATGGCTAATGGATAATTTATCCAATGCACGGTTAATGGTTCCGGGTCACGGCGGTCCGCAAACTAAACCCTTCCCCATGGTTAAGAAAACCAATCAGTACGTAACGCGGTTGCGACGGAAAATGATGGAAGCCGTTAAAAATGGCGAATCATTATACGATGCCGTGCAAAACAGTGATTTTCCGGACTGGAAAGATACGCGGCTTTACGAAGAAAACCATCGTGCCAATGCAAATTTTGTGTATCGCGAAATGGAAAAGAGATATTTTGATGAGTTCTAGCCGGACCGTCGTGCCCACATTCGAATACAACAACTTATCACTCGTCATTCGCCGCCAGATGCCATGGTTGATGCCCCATGCAACCGGTCATAGTTCTTATCGCGCAGTTGTTTGATAACACGGGCAACTTCTTCTTCGCTGGCACCCAGGTAATTCAATACTTCGGCTGAAAGCTGCAGACTGGCTTCCAATGCTTCCGGCACAATAACCTGCACGCCCAGTTCGTTGAACAGACGGCTGTCTTCTTCATCGTGAGCACGAACAAATACCGCCACATCCGGCGCGTTCTGGCGGATAGCACGCACGGTTTTTTCCACCGCCTGTTTTTGGTCCATGGCAATGATGGCCAGCCTGGCTTTGTGACACCCCAGATGATGCAGAACGTCGGGCCGGGTGGCATCACCGTAGTAAACGGGCAAGTGGTTTTCGTGCGCACGTATGACTGTCAACGCATCGTTGTCGATAGCCAGGTAAGGGACACCGCGCTCATGCAATACCCGGCTGATCTGCTCGCCGAAGCGGCCGTATCCCAGCACAAGAACGGCGTTTTCAGTAGGTTTGGCATGACCTACCAGCGCATCACCCGGTACATCAGTTGATCCGTCGTGGGGCATTAATCGATGCGCCAGGCGAAACATCAGAGGGGTCGTCAGCATACTCGCGGCAACCACCAACGCCAGCATTTTAAATTCGGCGTCGCTAAACAACCCAAACACCGCAGCCGCTCCAAACAATACAAAAGCAAATTCCCCCGCCTGCGACAAATAAAAGGCGGCGCGCAACGCCTGGCCGTGCGTCAGGGAAAACAGCCGGGCGACGGGATAAAATATAATAATCTTGATCGACAACAGTGCCGCCACCATGCCAATGATCAGCCACGGCTCAGAGACTAGTAACTTCAGGTCAATGAGCATCCCCACCGCCATAAAAAACAGTCCCAGCAGCAGACCCCGGAACCGTTCCAGATCCGCGGTAATTTGATGGCGAAATTCCGAATCCGATAACAGAATACCGGCAAGAAACGCCCCCAGCGCCATGGATAAACCGGTGTGTTCCATCAACCAACCGGTGCCCAATACCAGCAGTACCGCAGTCGCTGTGAATATTTCCTGGTTATCCGACGCGGCAATATGTTTGAACAACGGCCGAATAGCGTAACGCCCCACGAAAATGACCAGTATCAGCGCCCCCATACCTTCCAGGAATCCCAGGCCGATTTCCGGTCCCACCCGACCACTGCGTGGCGCAAATAGCTGCAACATTGCCAGCAAAGGAACCACCGCAAGGTCCTGCAATAACAATACACCCAATGTCGCGCGGCCTTCTTTCTTGGGCAGTATATGTTGTTCGGCACACAACTGGAGAACAAAAGCGGTGGAGGAAAGCGCCAACCCAAAACCGATGACGATGGAGGGACGTGGATTGAATCCGGATAAATAGGCAATACCGCTAATGGACCAGCCCACAATCGCCACCTGGACCGTACCCAGACCAAATACCAGCTTGCGCATGGTCCACAATCGTTCGGGTTTGAGTTCCAGACCGATCACAAACAGCAAAAACACGACACCCAATTCAGCGATATCGCGAATCTGCTCGACAAACTCGATGAGCCCTAACATCGCAGGTCCGACAATCAAACCGGCGGCGAGATAACCCAGCACTGACCCCAGCCCCAGCCGCTGAAAGATCGGCACCACCAATACGGCGGCAATGAGAAGAATCAAAACATCGGCAAGCATAACCAGTCCATGGGATATCCAAAATTTATTCGCAATGTCTTTTGCAAACTGCTAATCAAACAACTAGCTTAATATGAATGAGATATAAAGTCTTTAATCCCCGTCAAAGTACGATTCGTTGAATCCATATATTAAAAATTTTGCGTCAGTTAGTTAGCGCGAGTGTTTCTATCGCATCGTTACGACGATGATCCGCGTTTGCGGCAGTTATCCCTCACCCAACAGCGCTCCTGCTCCCGCCACGAGCGGCACAAATCCATTGTTTGACCAAATTCTCACTGGCCGGCAAACCCGCACAAAGCAAAGGTCTTTACCCTGTCATTGCATAATTAGTTTTACTAAGGCACAGTTCGGCTTGTACAGTGAGACACGCGTTGCCCTGTTGCACACGTTTGAGGGTTCGGCCCGGAGTGAATTACCAAAACTTTTTAATATTTACGTGATAATGCGTAATATTAAGACTCAAACTTTTTAATGGTTTGCATTTTTTTGCATCATCGCCATTGCTTGGCCCCATACTGATTTATAATCTTTCTCAAACCACAAGCGCCTCGATCGCATATTTTTGCCATGAAATACACGCCCGCAACATTGCCACTAAGCCAATCATTTTCAACATTAGGCGAAGCCTATTTCAGCCGGGTCAATCCCACGCCGTTTAAAACACCGGTTCGACTGGTGCACTTCAATGAAAGCGCTGCAGAGCTGTTGGATCTGGACCCTTCACTGCACCTTAGCGCCGAGGGCGCCCGACAAATCGCCGATGTTTTCTCCGCCCAAAAACCGTTAGCGGGGGCCGATCCCTTTGCCATGTTGTATGCCGGTCACCAGTTTGGACACTATGTTCCCCAATTGGGTGACGGGCGCGCCATCGTTCTTGGCGAAACCATCAATAATCGCGGTGAAAATTGGGAAATCCAGTTAAAAGGCAGTGGAATCACTCCCTATTCCCGTGACGGCGACGGCCGCGCCGTACTACGTTCGACCATTCGCGAATACTTATGCAGCGAAGCCATGCACGCCCTGGGTATACCCACAACCCGGGCATTATGTATCATTGGCAGCGACGATGAAGTCTATCGTGAGACTATTGAATCGGGCGCCATGATGACCCGGCTGGCGCCCAGCCACATTCGTTTTGGATCCTTTGAAGTGTTTTATTACCGCAATCAGTTTGACCACATACGCACGCTCGCTGATTTTGTCCTCGAGCATCACTTTCCACACTTAAATGACGACGAAAACTGCTATGCCAATTGGCTTGAGACTGTTGTTGAACGCACCGCGTCACTGATCGCCCAATGGCAGACAGTAGGGTTTTGCCACGGTGTAATGAACAGCGACAATATGTCCATTTTGGGATTAACCATTGACTATGGGCCGTTTGGATTTATGGAGGCCTATGATCCCGGTTATATCTGTAACCACTCTGATCACCACGGGCGATATGCCTATGACCGGCAACCTGACATCGGGCTGTTTAACTTGACCTGCTTCGCCCAGGCCATATTGCCGCTACTCAGTGATGAACCGGAACAAGCTGTGGATATCGCCAAAGACAAACTGGCAACATACCACCAACAATACGCCAAACACTATGCCAGCGGCATGCGCGCCAAACTAGGCCTGACGCGATCCATGGCTGAAGACCAGTGCCTGGTTGATGACCTGCTTGCCCTGATGACCGAGGACAGGGTGGATTTTACCATTTTATTCCGCCAACTATGCGCATTTTCCACGGACAACAGTAACCACAATCAAGCCATTAGGGGTTTGTTTATCCAGCGCGAGCGTTATGATCAATGGGCACAACGATACCGGCAACGGTTATCGAAAGAAACCTCGGCTGATCATCAGCGGCTGCAGCGCATGAGGCAAACCAACCCTAAATACGTGTTGCGTAATTACCTGGCGGAAATCGCCATTCGCAAGGCTGAAGATGATCAGGACTACAGTGAAATCGATCGTCTGCTTAACCTGTTGCAACACCCTTTTGACGAGAACCCGGAATACGAATCCTACGCCGGATTTCCCCCGCAATGGGCAAACCGGATAACGGTGAGTTGTTCCTCCTGACACTGATCGGGCCGCTTTCCTTCCCCCTGTCATGATACATCGACCCGGCAAATCCGGGGATCTTATTGGCCAAGCAAAAGAACTTCACGACTAAAAAATATGGAATCCTGCGACTCTGTCACTGAAGTTGCCCCATTTGCCACCGGTGCTCAACGCTGTGTGCAGGGTTCCTCTGTGTTAAGTTATTATTAAATAAGCCGTACTTACTTATGTTATGTTTTTCGAAAATCGGCTCTCGAAACCGTTAACGCTGAAGTTCTCATCAGAGTCGCACACACCAAACGGGTTCTACGCTTCCACAGCAGTTTCTACCACGATCATCATCCATCCTGCGCCCAGATTTAAATCAAATTTTTTAAAATCGTTTTTCGCACAGTCATAAGTGACAAAAAACGTCAACAACAAACACGGACAAATCAAAGACCTATCCCGTAGTCACAAACCTATCAGCTATAAATATTTTCCGTTCGCGGCCGAAATAGTCATGGATGCAGTAAGTGAATGTACTAAATTTGCCCCCTGATGAGCGAGCCTGTTGAAAATCTTATAAAAATAAATGTCGATGAACTGACAGAAGGTATGTATGTTTCCAGGCTGGACCGGCCCTGGATCGATACGCCGTTTATGTTCCAGGGGTTTCGCATCGAATCGGGTAATGATATCGACGAAATAAAACGCCACTGTAAATTCGTATTCATTGACACAGACAAATCCGACTATCAGCATCTGCGTGGCGTATTTGCACCAGCGCGTCGTCCCGCTTCCCCGGCTCCCACTTCCCAGGTTACTGGCACCCCATCACCTACCAGACACGAATTCAAGCACTATATGCAAGATGCATTGAAAGTGCATGCGAAGGCAAAAAGTTATATCGACAATATGATGCAAACCGTTCGCGACGGCAAGGAAGTTAACGTTCGAGAAGTCAAAGCACTGGTTAGCGACCTGGCGAATGATATCGTGGAAAATCCGACAGCGCTTATCTGGTTGACTCAATTAAAAAACCGCGATGAATACACATCCATACATTCGCTGAACGTCTGCATATTATCGTTATTTTTCGGGCGCAGCCTGCAGCTTGGCAGCCAACAACTCAACGAACTGGGCCTGGGGGCGTTGCTACACGATATCGGTAAACTGCGGGTCCCGCTGGCAATACTGAACAAACCCGGCGCGCTAACCGACGAAGAATTTGAGATCATGAAAAAACACACCACGGACGGCTACAATTTGTTGAAAGACAAACCGGAAATAGGCCGGCCTTCACTGGACATCATCCAGCATCACCATGAGCGAATCGACGGTGGTGGTTACCCCTTTGGCCTGGAGGATGAGCAAATCGGCTTATACAGTAAAATTGTTAAAATTGTCGATGTCTATGATGCTGTCACCAGCAAACGCGCCTACCACAACGAGATCCCGCCTTACCATGCGCTAAATTGCATTTACTCGGAGCGCGATACGGCTTTCGATGAAAAACTCGTCCAACAGTTTTTAAAACACATGGGCATCTACCCGGTGGGCAGTACCGTTGAACTCAGCACCGGCGAGATCGGAGTAGTCACCACGGTTAATGAAAAGCGTCATCTGACACCGACATTATTGCTGGTTTTGGATACACAAAAGCAACCGTTAAACCGATTCCGCTACATCAACCTGGCCAATGAGCGCTGGCAACATAACGAAAACCGTCCCCGTATCCAACAGGTTATAAATCCGGGTGACTACGACCTGGATATTCCAAAAATATTCTCATCAGAAGCAATTTCCGTTGCCTACGCCTGATCGTATGTAATCGCTGTCAACGGCCTGTCAGGGAACCGAGCGCACGCTAGATAGAATGCTCCCGCACTTTGGAAGTATACTGACGGCCATGACGAGATATAACGCTTAACCCACCACTCGGCCGGGGAAACCTACTCCGTACCTGTTTTATCGCTCCAATAACATAATTGCTGTAGGGCTATTGAAGCGAAGCTTAGTTAGTATGCGGTAATCGACCCCCGGATTTACGTAGCCAATCGATTTAATTGATTATAACGGATCGCCAGGAATCCTTGCTGACGCTGAACGGACCGTCAAATTACTGATATTTTATTCTTTGGTAAAAACCACTATAGTTTAGTCGGTTTTCCACTGTTCACTTTGTTACCCGCATGCATAACTTTTTGTTTATCGTAGGAAGATTCTACCGCAGTGCCGCTATCTGTCTGCTAGTGGTCGTTGCTGCGCGTGCTGGCGCCGCCCCCCAAAAATTAATCGTGGGCACCTGGAACAATCGCCCGATTGTTTTTCGCGACGCCTCGGGTGAAATCAAAGGTCTGGGTGTAGATATCCTCAAACGGGTGGCCGCTGAACAGGGATGGCAATTGGTGTTTAAACATGGAACCTGGGCCGACGAATACGAAGCACTGCAAGAAGGCTCCATCGACCTGCTGATCGCCATAGCCTATACACCGGAAAGGGACAAAATTCTTGACTACCCCGATCAAACATTAATTAACAATTGGGGGGTCGTCTACCAGAGCACCACCAATGACATCAGTTCAATGCAGGATCTGCAAGACAAACGGGTTGCCCTGGTTACCAAGTTGATTCATAGCAAAGTATTCAATGATTTGATGGAAAAATTCAACTTTCCATTTGAGCCCGTACCGGCGAAAGACTTCGAAGAGGTTCTGCAATTACTCGAAGACGGCAAAGCCGATGCCGGTGTCATCAACCGGGTCGTCAGCATCATGCGCGCCGATCAATATCATGTCAAACCCACTTCCATCATATTTAATCCGGTACAGGTTCGAATCGCGACGCGTCAGGGTCAACACGCGGACGTAATCAAAGCAATTGATGACTACCTGCTGACGGCAAAAGCCGACAGCAACTCCTATTATTATCATTCCGTTAATAAATGGTTGAAAAGCCGTAGTAACGAAATCGATTACCGCTGGATTTTTCCATTTTTTGGCATAGCGATTATTATACTGTTTCTCGCAGCTGGTTATATTTATCTGGTTCGCCGTGAGGTCAAACGGCGCACTGCCCAACTAACGGAAAGTGAAAGCCGTTTCCGGCAAATGGCGGAAAATATCAATGCCGTATTCTGGATTTTTTCCGCGGACTGGAACGAGACTATCTACGTCAGTCCCGGTTTTGAGAAAATCTGGGGATTGCCCCGAAGCACAATGTATGCTGATGCGCATTCGTGGCTCGACAATGTTCATCCCGATGATCGCAATATGGTTTTGGACGAAATACGCCGAAAGACACCCCCCGATGCGGCCAGTCCCTCATTTCGCGAATACCGTATTATCCGTCCCGACAGCCGGGAGTGTTGGATATCCAGCCGCGCCTATCCCGTCTATGACAAAAACGGCGAAATATTTCGAATAGCCGGTATATCGGAAGATATTACCGACCGAAAGAATGCTGAACTCGGGCTGGCGCGTAGCAAAGCGGAATTCGAGGCAATATTCCGATCCATTAGTGATGTCGTACTGTACGGCGATCTCAATCGTCGCCTGGTATTAACCAATCCTGCCATAAAAACGATATTTGGATATACACCGGAAGAAGTGATTGGCAAAAGCACAAAAATTCTATACGCCGATGAAGCTGATTTCGAAGAACAGGGCATGCGCCAGTTTGACGCTACCAGCGATATTACAAATGCCACCTATGAACTGCGCTACCGGCGCAAGGACGGCGGTACATTCATCGGTGAAACTTTCGGTTCGAAAATATTCGATGATGACGGCAACGCAATTGCGTTTATTGGCGTTATACGCGACGTCAGTGAACGTAAAAAGGTTGAACAGGAACTGCTGCGACATCGTGACCACCTGGAAGAGTTGGTAACAGAGCGTACCACGGAACTCAGCAACCTGAACCAGGAACTGGAGGCATTCAGCTATTCCGTCTCCCATGACTTGCGCGCACCGTTGAGGTCGATCAACGGATTCAGTACCTTGTTGGCCGACGAATACAAGGATGGACTCGACGATGTTGGCAAAGACTACCTAATGCGCATTATATCCGCCAGCGTTAAGATGGAACGTTTAATCGACGACTTACTGCAAATCTCCCAGGTCTCCCGCGCCGACCTGCAAAAGAACGACATTGATCTGTCGGCCATGGCCGAGGAAATCCTCACGGCCTTGCAAAATGAAAACCCGGAACGCGATGTTGAATGTGAAGTCGAAAAGGGACTGCACATCAACGGTGACAGAACCCTGGTTTACGCCATGATGCAAAACCTGCTGGATAATGCCTGGAAATATACCGCCAAAACAGACCACGCGAAAATAAAGTTTTATCGTCAATCGGTCAACGGTAAATCGGGCGTTTTCTGCATCGAGGACAATGGCACCGGATTTGATATGCAATATAAAGACAAGATATTTCAACCCTTTCAACGATTACATACAGACCAGGAATTTGAAGGTACTGGCATCGGTCTTGCCACCGTCAATCGCGTTATTCATCGCCATGCCGGACAAGTGTGGGCGGTATCCAAAATTAATGAGGGGAGCTGTTTTTATTTTCGGTTGTAATACAACCTCAAATAGTAATGCAAGCCTGCGCGGGTATAGGGAGACCTAAACAGGAAAACAAAAATCTACCCGGCTCTAACGATACTTCCAATCAACGGGCAACATATGTCTCGGCTGTACCGGCAGCCGTCCGGGATTGGGACGATGGCCCGCTGACTGCTTCCTTACCCAGTTCGGGTTCGACAATTTGGACCAGAAATTTCCAATGCATACTGATGCCCACGATAACCGCAATGTGGAATATTTCGTGGGGGCCCACTACGTGACTTATGAGTACCGGATGACCAATGAAATCCAGCGCTGCGCCAACCGTATAGGCAATGGCACCGTAGACCAACGGTTTAAGATAATGCCAGCCATATTTACGAAACAACAAATACCCTGATAGCGCCCCCATCCACCCAAGCCCCAGGTAAAATATCAGTCCCAGCCACTCGGGAATATCTGTAAAAAAAATCGTTTTCAGTGTTATGCCGGTGATTGCGATAGTCCAGATGAGAAACAAAAATCCCCATCGCATCAAACCGCGAAACAAAAGTCCGTGAACCGGTGTAAAAGTGCCTGCTATCAGGAAAAATATCCCGGCATGATCGAGCCGCTGCAACACGGCACGTCCCGTGGTCGCCGGTGTTAACAAATGATAGACACCACTCATGGACAAGGTAAAAATTATCGCAAAAATAAAAACGGACATGGCTGCAATATATCGGGGCTTATCTCGGTGACCGTATAGCAGCCACATTCCCATAACCAAAAATACGCCAGCGCCCAGCAAATGTGTCATCGAACTAAACGGGTCGCTAAATCCCAAGAACTCTGTGGTGATCAAACCGATTTACTCCATTGGCATTGCAACAAATAATGCACCGATATATGCCTGCAGACCATCGTTGCAGGACATCAATCAAACATTATGATGCCATCAAATGAGATAAGATTTCAAACGGGGAAACGACGAGAAAACGACAATATCTTATAAGAGCTTAATTTTTAATAACAAAGTAAATTAATGCCCCCGAGAACAATAAGTTCGTTCCACGAGTACCTGTTGAAATTGTTCCCGCAGACAAGCGGAGTCAATGCGGGATGTCTTCAAGGGCGGATGTTTAATAATCAACCCTAAAATTGAGATTCAACGACAGATTTCCGCGCGTGATTGCGACTCGATAAACTCTTATCCGGCTGCCCGATCGTAAAATAAATGGTGGTACCTTTATTTTGTTTGGAATTGGCCCATACACGCCCACCGTGCTTCTCGATAATCCGTTTCACGGTCGCAAGTCCGATACCCGTCCCCGGGAATTCCTCATTGTGGTGCAGCCGCTGAAAAGGCATAAAGAGTTTGTTTTTGTAGCGCGGATTAAAACCGACGCCATTGTCCTTAACATAATAGACTGTTTTTCCATCGATCAACGTTCTGGCAAACTGTATCTTGGGGCTTTCCTTTTTGCTACTGAATTTCCACGCATTGCCCAGCAGGTTATCCAACACAACGTCCAGCAACGACAGATCGGCGTTCACCTCGACACCCGGCTCAACTACGATGTCGACTTTGCGATCCGGGTCCTGTTGCCGCAGCTTTTCGGTCACCGACTCGGCCAGTTTTGACAAATTAATCTTTTTTGGTCGAAATTTACTGCGGGAAATCCGTGAAAGCTCCAGCAAATCATCGATCAAATTGCCCATGCGTTGCGCCGCTTCCCGGACCCTTCGCAGACATTCCACCTCTTCTTCGGTAAGCCTGTTACCGGCGTCTTCATATAACATATTACTGAAGCCGTCTATTGTACGCAGCGGCGCCCGCAAGTCATGCGAAACCGAGTAAGCAAAAGACTCCAACTCCCGGGCGCGTTCGTCGAGCAAATGGTTATTTCTCAACGCCTCCCAATATTGCCTGTTGAGCTGCTTAGCGATATGCAGGAGAAAAATCAAATAAGTCCCGAATAAAAACGTGACCGCGAGCGACTCATGGGATCCGGCATAGACGGTGGCTGTCAATGAGGGAGTAAACATAACCAATAAATATGCGGTTACCGCCACCAGATCAATGGAGAGCGCTGTAACGGCGCCGGCGGAAAAAGCGGCGGCACTCAGGCAGGTAACCATAGTCGTCCAGTTCCAGCCATAGTATTGAATTGACAGCATACTAAGGATTCCCCAGGCTAACCACACTCGCCCGGCTTATCCTTCGCCATGTCTTTGAGTTGAATTGATAAAACTTGTGAAACGAAAATGCGCATATAGCACGCGCAACCGTTGCAATGAGAATCAAAGCACCGATCGTTGCGAACATCCTGGGATGATCTGCTGCGTAAGGAGTAAAAACACCGATGATGCCGTAAATTACCGGATAGGCAAGCACCCCGGAGCGCGAACGTTGAGCAAATTCAGCAGCTGCCTGATTTTCAAGAACCACGGTGTCCGGCATAATGCCCCGATCCTTAGTGTTTTAATGGTTTGTAAAAACCACTCTATCCATACCGATAAAACCTATCGACTGAACTGCTCCTGTATTATTTACAGCTTTATTATGGAAACTCACCAAAATGGCATTATGCAGACCTGCAATAGCGAGTAACCATCGATAACTTTACCTCGTTAATGCAAAACATCCCGTAAAGCCGTAGTATATCCTGCAACACAGGTATTCAATTCGTTTTTTGTAGTGAATATGAGGATTTCATCCCAGGCGAACTCCTCAAACGTAGAACAGATTTGCGGGAAAACATGCATTTATACCCAATGATACTGAATCATCGTTTTCCATTTATGCAATAACGTAATTAACTAAATTAACAAAGCACGGTGTTTCGGACCGTACGTATTTATACTAATATAGTACTATTATTACTAAAAAAGCCGTCGTTGATCCATCGCGAACAATCCATTGACTGTCCTTTAGCTATGTTTACAAACGTTGCTGTACTATTGATTGGCTTAATCATCGCGTTGCCAATATTCGCCGCACCCGGCACCAATAATAATTCCGATTCACACAGCTCTGAGTATCAGGTTATCGCATCCGATGGCACGGAACTCGCTTTGACACGCTATCCGGCGAAAGGGAACCAACTGATAGTATGGATTGCACCCGGATACGGTTTACAAACCCGTTCCTCAAAAATCGCCGAACAGCTGGCGATGGAAGCCATTGAGGTCTGGCAAATCGACCTGGCCGACGCCCTTTTTATGCCCCACAGTACGGAGCAGATGCGTTCGCTCACCGGCCAATACGTTGCCGATCTCATCGAAGCCGCATACCAGGAGACCGGCAAAAACATTTTTGTTTCCGCCCGCTCCTATGGCGCTATTCCGGTATTGCGTGGCGCGCGGGTTTGGCAAACCCGGGAACCGGCCGACAACTATTTAAAAGGCGCCATTTTATTTTCACCGGACCTTTATATCACCATACCCTCACTGGGACTGGAGCCGGAATACCTTCCCATCGCATCGGCAACCAATATTCCTATGATGATCATTCAGGACGGCATAAGGGGTAATCGTTGGTACGTTAATCAATTAATTATGACGTTGATGAAGGGGGGCAGCCAGCCGTTATTGAAAATATTACCCGGTGTTTCCGCGTTGTTCTTTAACGAAGATGACGCTCCGCAAACGCTGCAGGCCCTGGCCAAGCTGCCTCAGGACATTAAAACAAGTATCCGTTTATTGGAAAAGTTCCCCGCTCCGACACAGCCGGCCAAAATGACCGGCCGGTTTGTTGCTCAAGGCAGTGGTATCGATAGCCGGTTAAAAGAATTTAAAGGCCAATTTCTGCCGCCACCGATAGACCTGCGAGACGTTTCCGGCAAACGCTACCATCGTCAAAATTATCTGGGACAGGTAACAGTAGTGAATTTCTGGGCCACGTGGTGTCCTCCGTGTGTTCAGGAAATCCCGTCACTCAATCGGCTACGAAAAAAAATGAAAAACACTCCGTTTGAACTTATATCCATAAATTACGCGGAGAGCCCGCAGACAATACGTCGTTTTTTGAAACAGGTGAATGTCGATTATCCGGTACTTCTGGATCACAGCGGAAAGATTTCAGTTGGTTGGAAGGTGGTCGCTTTCCCCTCTACGTTTATCATTGGCCCGGATGGAAAAATACACTACGGTATCAACGCAGCGATCCATTGGGACGCTCCGAACGTCATTGCCACTTTGAAAGCGCTCTATAGAAATCGTAAAGGACCAACCGGCAATTCTGCGCATACCAACCCCGGCCCCAGGCCCCATCCGTGAGGGAAATACAATTATCCTCCAGCGAGTTTTAAAAAATTGCAGCGCAGACCTAGGTATGTTCTATCATGCTAGCGGAATCGCCGCCCGCGGTATGCTCTTTTCTCTGATCCGGCCATTCGTCATAAGGAAACGGCTTGGTATCACTGTTAAAGGTTAAATATCGCAATATCTGGTAAACATAAGTAGTCAGATTGTCACCAAACTCCAGCAAGCGAGTATTCTTTTCACCGGTAAACAATGTTAATAAAAACTGAAACAATACCACGGCTGCGACGACGATCTCCGCAATACTATAGATCACTGCAAAGATTAATATATGCAGTCCGCGCAGCCAGGTTTGCCGTGATTTGATATGCTGTTTAACTTCAGAGTTCATCGTTGCACTCCCCTATTCTGTACCAAAAAATAATTCACTCTACCCGTGTTTGCATTCATTGAATTTTGCCTGTGGTCAGGCATCACGTAAAAAATAATGAGAAATGTCCGTGCCATCACGTCACCCCCACTCTTAATAATTCATACAATAATACATATGGGCACTTGCGCCGATTTCCACCGCTAAACACCGCAAGTTCTTACTCGATACCGCCAAAACCAGCCTTCGATCGGTTTTATCCGCTTTAAATATTTAAATATATTTAGACTCAAATCAACGCGTTTGTTTCCTGAAATTATAACGTCCAAATCCCGTGGCATCGAAAATTTCGCGGCGATCCAGTTGATATGCCTACAATATTTCAAAAATATGTCACTTGACATATTTTTTTCTTATGCTTTATCGATTTTAAAACTATAATAAAAATAATAAGGTAATAAAAATAATAGGTCCCGGAGCGTCATTTTCCTGTCGTGTAGTGATGCACCAATTCGGGTTAGCCAACGATGTCGATGTAAGATGCGAAAGGCGGTGCCTATGAATCAAGAAATGCATGTACAGCAAAAAGCATATGTTTTGGATACCAATGTTCTGATTCACGACCCAAATTCCATAGTCAGCTTTGAAGATAACCACGTCATTATCCCCATTACCGTTCTGGAAGAACTTGACAACCTGAAAACCAGTAAAAGATCTTTTGGTGCCGATTGCCGCTCGGCAATACGGCTTATCGATAGCCTGTTGGAAAACGCAACCCCGGAAGCCATTGCCCAAGGTGTTCCGATAAAACGTAACAACGGTAACGGGTCATCCGGAAAATTATCAGTCCTTATGGTGACGCAGCGCAATCGGCGCCGCGAACCCTGCCTGCCCAACGACCTAAACGATAATCAAATCATCAACCAGCTGTGTGAGTACCAGGAGCAGAATCCTCATACCAGAGTGGTACTGGTCACAAAAGATATCAATATGCGCCTTAAGGCCCGTAGCTGTGGCATCGAGTCGGAAGACTATCATAACGACCAACTTGTATCAGATATTAAACAGTTAACCAAAGGCTTTATCGATATTGAGGGATCATTTTGGAATAACATTGACAATGTCGAGACCAAGCAGATAAACGGTTATACCTATCACGTCATGTCCCGTGGCAGCCTTGACTTTGAAGTGTTTGCAAACCAGTTCATTGTGGACGAGGAAGGATTCATCGGCCGCGTTCAACACGTCGATGAGCATCAGGTTACAATATGGGATTTTCGGCGTGAAAAGCTGTTGGAACAAAAAGTCTGGGGCCTGAAACCGCGCAACCTGTACCAGGCGTTGGCCCTGAACGTGTTACTTGACCCAAATGTACACTTGGTGACACTGACTGGTGCAGCAGGCTCCGGCAAAACTATACTGGCACTTGCTGCTGCACTGGAAATGACCATGGAAGACCAGTTATACAACAAAATCATTGTCACCCGCAGCACACCACCGCTCGCCGAAGAACACGGTTTTCTGCCGGGCACCGAAGAAGAAAAAATGGACCCCTGGCTGGGCGGGATCAGTGATAACCTTGAGGCTTTGCATGTGCGTGACGAAAGTCCCCAGCAAAGCATTGCTTACATCCGGTCCAAGGCAAACATAGAATTCAAGGCATTGAACTATATTCGTGGTCGGAGTTTCCAAAAAAGCCTGATCATTATCGACGAATGCCAGAACCTGACGCCCTATCAAATGAAAGCCATTCTGACGCGGGCCGGTGAAGGCAGCAAAGTAATCTGTTTAGGCAATCTTGCCCAGATCGATACGCCCTACTTAACACCGACCAGTTCAGGACTCACCTATATGACTGAGCGTTTCAAGGGATTTTCCCATGGCGCCAGTGTCCAGCTGAACGGCGTACCCCGCTCGTTGCTGGCGGAGTTTGCTGAATCCAATTTGTAGATGCAGTCCTTAAGACAGCGATATAGCCCGGTACCCATGATTAAAATCCAGCGAACACATACACTGAAGGGGGAATCGTTACAAAGGTTATAGCACTGTTCATTGGCGGCCCAGTTTTCAATGGCCGCCCGCCGAAGCACTACTATTATTCGGCATCACCGAACATCTTGCGCCCATAGATACCGGCGTAGCAATTAATGGCGGCGTGTAACATCATGGGAGCCAGCAGCGAACCGGAATAGACATACAACAACGCCAGCAATAAACCGATGGGGAAGATAACGATCGTTGCTTTCGCCCCCTGATAGGCATGCGCGATCGCAAACAATAAACTCGAAAATAAAACCGAAAACGTCATGTTGCCGAACTGGTTGAGATACCAGATCAGGTAGCCGCGAAATAATATTTCCTCGGCGACACCCGCTGTCACCGACAACGCAATAAACAACCGCAATTCGGCCAGGGTGTGAGGTAACAACTCGGGCACAAACGCCCATTGATATTGCTTCTCCAGTTGCATGATCGCGCGATAGAACACAATCGCCACCAAAATTACCACCAAGACGACACCTACCGAAACAATCGCGGTTACCCCCGTCAAGGGCGCCAACCCCAGCTGCGCAAAGGGGCGCTTGAAATATCCCCACGCACCTGCTGCCGTGAAGGTCAGTCCCCACAATGCAACCATATTCCCGAGATAGACGCCGCGCCTCACTGCCTCAGGATCCTGCGAAACCATTTCTATAAACTTGGGATAGTTGCGCCAGCCATGATAGGGCAGTACAACGGCAAACACGAAAACCAACGCGTGATCAAACCATGACATGAAGTGACAACCATTCATGTTCAGGATGGGCCCAATGCCGACGATAGCTATATAGCATAGTCATAGCAGGCGATGATAGCAGATATTAACAAGATTGTTACAGTAATTTGCTAGCATCGGTACGCGACATGTGCAGCAAAGGCGCTCCTGTTATGTCGTGCCGATGATTGCCTGGGTCTTTGGTGTGCTTGAAACCCACTCATGACCGCTCATTGATAAACCAACACTAAATGGTTCATCGCGATGTTGACTCTCAGGTGGATACAGAAGGGACGTTGAATAACTACGTAGTAGCTTTTTATAAGTGATACCCAACAGGTGATTTAGTGGTTTTCGGCATCTGCCATTGCTTTTTTCATGGCAGCAATTTCCTGAATTAAACCCGGTGGAATTTTTTCGCCCTGACGTTGATAGGTAAAATTAATATAATTTTTATATTCGTTAAAACATCGCCGGGCGTAAGGATGCCCGGGATAATTAAGAACACACTGCCGTAAATAAAGGTCTGCGAGGGAGAAATAGAAATTGTATACAATGGCACGATCCGTTACCGCTAACCAATAAAGCACGATGGGCACCTCGTTGGCATCGGGATGGCGGTTCAAGTAGTGGTAAAGTTGCCCGCGTAACCAGATTCGTTCCACTTCTTCGCTCGGTGTTGATTGAATGTCCAGCGACAACTGGCCCGGATCACCCAGATATTTTTTCACAAAATCTTTAAGCGTGTTAAATGAGGACTTACCCAATCGACTTACCCCCACTTTCTGCAAAGCTTGCAGGCCTTCGATCCACCCGTTGAGTTCAGTCCGCGTTAAATCGGTATGCTGTTTCAACGAAGAATATTTATTCAGTATTTTTATGGCCTTGGCTGGGTTGTTTTTTATCTGGAGGCAAATGGTCATCATTCGCTGCAAGGGTTGAATAATGTCCAGTTCAGTCTTGCGTTGTGGCGAGTCAAGATACTTTTCGTAATAGCTTAGCGCTTTGTCATAGTCACGGGTCATATAGTTCAACTCGGCAAACGCGAAGTCACTGTCAAATTCCTCGCGTGTCGCACCATGAAACAACGTTCGCAACGTCATATCCTGCGTGTGGCATGAACTGCATATTTCGCCAAGGGCGTTCAAATAGCTGCGGGTATAGTCAATATCCGTTGTCTTCACAACGGTTTTTAGCACCTGTAGATACTGGGAGATGAATTCGTAGGATATTTGATAGGTATCTGAGCGGGCGGTGATGTACGGTTGTGCTTGTTGAAACTTTTGCGACAATTTTGTTAGTGCCTGGTCGATGTACCGGGTGTCCTTCTTCGTTAATTCCCGCTTCGCCACCAGTAACGGATAAAGTTTAACAGTGATTTGCCCTATATCCGTCATGATATAATTTAAAGATGTTGCCTTGCCCGCTTCAGCGGCGTACAGGGAATTTGCAAGTAACGTGAACGTCAAACAGATTGTTATAATGATATTTTTCATTTGCTAAACAATGGCTACCGGCTATTAGTTATTAATGGTCATGGTAATGGTAATGGTTAAACCTATTTATCCGGCGGTGGCCTCAACCGCGGGCTCGAGCAATCCAATCTCCATCATATTGATCTGCTCCTACTGGTGTCGACAATTTTTCGTTTTGCTTGAAGCTGGTCACAGCACGTGCCGACCGGCCAGACGGTAAAATCCGGGCTCGCTGGCTTTTTAAGCTTCTTTAAACGTCTCCCCCGGACTGTCTTCATTGGTTGCCTTTTACTCTCTCGCTCTCAGGTACTGGCGGCATTAGTACTTTATACATTGGCGTATTCACCGTATTGAACGCTTGAAAATCAAGGAAATGCGAATAACCCGGCATTTTTAGCCCTTTAGTATTCCGGCCGGCAATCGATACAGAAGGTTAAACGAGTATAGGATCATGGAACCGGCCTGGGAAAATAACTTACTGATTTTATTAATTTTTGCGGCAGCCGCCGTAGTGGCGGTTATTGTCCGCGAGGTCACCCTGTTACTGGGGTACCGGATCCAGCACCCGAAATTTCAACTCAAAAAAGGCGACGATTTACCTCCCTACCTGAAAAAACTCTACGCCGATGCGGTACAACAACTGACACCGTTGGGTTTCAAGGTCCAGCATTGCCAGTTATCCCAGGATATCTTAGTCCAGGGACCGGCACAAAAATGGAGCCTGATACTGGTGCATCCCGACACACGCGTATTCGCCGAAATTTCACCAGCCTCCACCTCCCTTGACATGCCGGGCTATGAAGTCAATTTCTGGAGTATTGCGCCCGATGGCAATGCCTTATTAACCATGAACGGTCGCGGCCATACCGTGATGGCGGAAATACCCGGTGTTACGGTGCATGATCCCATGATCCAATCTTTGCACCAGCAGTACGATATTCACCTGGAAGAACGCCGCGAATGGAGTTCCACCACCAACTACCAAATGCTGAATCCTGCGGCATACATTGCGTCACAACAAAAGCTGATGGATGGATACTTCGCTAATCTCGAACACGAACATGCCATCCGGAAAAAAAGTGAAACCCATTTTCGTTTATCCCTGCTCAAATGCTTAAAAATGGCATGTCCCTATTTCAAGGGTGAACGACAGGCAAGAAAGCTGCTGCAAGCACGCTTCAAGGCAAAACTGAAAAACAAGCTGCAGGGAACCGCCTCCAAAGCCCTCTCGTCGTCAGCATATCCCGTGGAAACCGATGTTCTGGCCTATAAGCGACTAAGCACGGTCCAACAACGACACCTGGCAAACCTTTTTCCCCGCTTTATGCTGGTCGGAGCGACCTGGTTTATCATTTATTTTGTACTAGGGCTCCAGTTTTCCCATAACTCACTCCTGATATTACTGGGCGTTATTCTGCTCCATGAACTGGGCCATATCCTGGCCATGCTAATATTTCGCTACCGGGACATGCAAATATTATCGGTTCCACTATTCGGCTGGGCCGATCCCGCGGGAAAACGTTCCACCAAAGGTGTTGCCAAATGGAAACAGGTCATCGTCTACCTGATGGGCCCCGTACCCGGCATCGTGATCGGCCTGGCTATGATAGTCGTCAATAAAAATATCCAGTTCCCTCTCATGTACGAAGCAGCAGCCGTTTTGGTTTTGTTCAACTATTTGCATATGTTGCCATTCATGTCGCTGGATGGCGGGCGCATTATGCGACTGGTGGCAATGGAGCGGTTTCCCTTCAGTAAGTTGCTGTTTCCACTGGCAAGCGGCGGCCTGTTCGCCGCCGGCGGCTATTATCTTGGTGAACCGGTGTTCTGGGCGCTATGCATGATTATTATCGCCAGCATTCCGTTTGGCGTCAGACAAAGCGCTGTGCTGCGCGCAGTGCACAAAGTTATGAAGGACCAGCGCAAAAAAGATCCCAATGCCAGGGATTTCCACTCACTTGATACCAACAACAAGCTGGCCCGCATATTTCTGGCTCTGAAACGGCCGAGATTCCGTAAATTGAATTTCCTGTTGAAATATCAACTGGTACAGGCGTTGGATGGTATCGTTCATCAGCCGCAAAAAAGCAGCGGGGCAACATCACTAGTATTACTGGGTGTTTACCTGGCCGCCCTGGTACTAACACCCCAGGCGATATTGGTAACCGCGCAGCAAAACGGCCAGACACCTGAATTACAATCAACGTATTGGGGCCAAAAAGCAAAAACCGACCTGGAAAGCAGGATTTCCCGGGCCGCGACACCCCAACAACGTTTCACGTTACTGATCAACGCCGCCGATAATGCTATGGTAAACGGACAATTTTCCAAAGCCGCAGGCTATCTCAAACGCGCCGGATCTACCCAGCGGCATATAAACAATGACAGCACCTTGGCCCACCTCTCATTCAGCTATGCCGGGTTTCACCTGCAGAATAACCAACTGGATGATGCAGTCAGGTATCAGCAAAAAGCCATTGCGCTCTACGAAAAAAAACCCAAGGCACATTATTTTCAATTGGCCAAAAGTTACGAGCAGTTGTCCGAGATTCAGTTGAAGCAGCAACAAAACTACGACTCAGAAGCCAGTTTGCAGAAAGCCTTGTCGTTCGCTATTAAAACCCGAAAACCTGAGCAATGGTATATGATCACCAAACTCTCCGGCCGGTTGCTGGACTGGTATTACCTGGAAGAACGCCAGGGCGACGCAAACCGCCTGCTAAACAGTCTGATGAGTCGCTTTAAGCAAAATGAAACGCCGCTAAAAGACTATGTGGCAAGATTTGTCTACGAAGAAATGGGCTGGCTGCACGCCGCTGCTAACGATGAAAAAGCCGCCATGGACAAATTTGACAAGGCGCTGGCGCTCAGCGAAAAATACGCATCACAGCAGAAAAACAAACAGTCAGACGGCCGTGAGACAACAAAACTGCTTCTGGCCAAAGCCGCTGTCTACTACAAGGAAGGTTATAATGATTTTTCACGAATCCAGTTCAGCAATGCCGAAGATGCCGCCAGGGAGAGTTCCTTTGTTTCCCTGGAACAATACATTGATAAATATGCTCCCAAGAACCTTTCCGTTGAATTAAAGAACGACTATCACCGCGAAGCCAAACGCTGGAAACTGATTACCGACGCCTACCGAAAAACACACTCTTCATAAAACATACTCTGCATAAAGTACACTCCGCTCGGTCGTCATTCCGTCAGGCAACTCGCCGTTGCTACCGACGTGCCCCAAATAACCGCAGCCAATGCCATGAATCATGCCGCATACGGCCGGCGCCCGGATTACCGCGCCCCGATACAGCCAATTCTTTTTAACCTTTTGATTTATATAACAATTTGAATAATTGCAGCGTCAAGCAAACGCTAGTATGATTTTTATACTACCATTGTAATGGTTACCGCATGCGCCAGGTGCGCCATCTTCCAATATGCCTGTCCATAATTTCACAAAACCTGTCCGTTCCAATATGATTTATAAATTACATGGCGTACTACAAACGCCGGCAAGCAGGCCGATTGTAAATATGGGATACTATTTTCGACATACGGCACTGCGGTAACGACTTTTATGGAAATGAGCCTGACAAGCATTATCGTGTACGCCATCGGCATCGTGCTGGTTTTACTGGCCGGCTTAGCGGGCAGCGCTGTTAACCAGCTTATGGGCATCCGGGTACAACGTCCCCGCATACGTCCCGACAACCAACCCGAACCTGCCGGTAGTTTGCAGGAACTTTATCAGGGCGCCATTAAACAACTTTCCGAGTTAGGTTTTGAAACACACCACTGGCAGCAAACCCGTGATATCGTCGCTCACGAATACGCGGATAAAACCGCGCTGGTGATGATTCATCGTCAGACTCGTGTGTTCGCTGAAATTTCCCCGGCCTCAACTTTTCTGGATCTTCCCGGCTACGAGGTGGATTTCTGGAGCATTGCCAAAGATGGTAGCGCATTGATCACCGTGAACGGCCGGGCTCATTCGCTTTTATGTGAAATACCCGGTGCGACAACATACGATCCCATGGTGTCAACACTGCCCGAACAATTTAAAGCGCATCTTGCCGAGTACGCGGAGAAATTTGCGAACAAACCCGCTGTGATCATCAGCGCTTCCAGTTATATCAAGTTGCAGCAAAAACTGCTGGATGCCTATTTCCTAAAATTAATGAAAGAAGGCAGCATCGTTTCCACCGGCAACAATGAATTCCGGCTTTCCTTGCGTAAAACGGTCAATATCCTGCCCCGTTTTATTAAAGGGGACCTTAAAGCACAAAAGCTGCTGCGTAATAGACTGGCACAACAGGAAAAACGCCGTCGAAAAGCGGTCAATAGCAGCCAAGCCATCCCCGCTGCATCTGCTGATACCTATAGTATCAATTCGGAAGTTCAGGCCTATCTGCGCCTGAGTTCCGCACGGGAACGCAATCCCGCCGGGCTGGCCAGCAAACTCATCATGTTTGTGGTTACCCTCGGACTATCCTATTTTGCGTTTGGGCTGGTGTTTTCCTTTACATCGGTATTAATCCTGTTAGGCGTTATCCTGTTTCATGAACTTGGTCATGTTGCCGCCATGTACGCCTTTAAGTACCGTGATTTGCAGATTCTGTTTATCCCGCTGCTGGGCGCCGCGGCAACCGGCAAAAAAGACAAAGTCGCGGTTTGGAAGCAGGTAATTGTCTATCTGATGGGCCCACTGCCGGGTATTGTTACTGGCATTGGCTTAATCGTATTATACCAGCAAATACAATGGCAGTGGTTGTATGAAACCGCCATCATCATGTTAATTATCAACTACCTTAATTTATTGCCATTCGTACCCCTGGATGGCGGACATATCGTGCGCCTTACTATTATGGAGCGTTTTCCCACCGGTAAGTTGCTCTTTATTGGATTAAGTGGTGTCGCCTTTGCGGCCGGTGGATGGTTTCTGGGAGAACCAATTTTCTGGGTATTGGCAATCGTCATGTTGGTCAGCTTACCCTGGAGCGCCATGGAGGCCGGTGTCCTCAATGAACTTTATCAGCAGTCACATTTCTTTGACGACCTGGACAAACAGGGCAAGCTCACCAAATTGTTTGAAGTGCTAAGGCAACCACGGTTCCAAAAACTACATTTCGCGCAAAAATATGACCTGGCAAAATCGTTAAGCGAAGTACTGCTGCAACCCAGACACCTTGGCCGGTTGGGCACACTGGGGCTGGCTGGAATGTACATCAGCGCCCTGCTGCTGGCACCCCCGGCCGTGATGATTACCACTGTCGGCCTGGAAAACACCTACAACGTGATTGCTTTAATGAGCGGTAACAATCCCGTAAAAGACTGGGACGTGGAAATCGCAGAAGCGGACTCTCCCGAGGGACGCTTTGATAAGATGCTGGACGCGTCGCAATTTTATACTGCCACCAATAACCTGCCCAAAGCTCTGGACTATATCAACCAGGCAGAAACAACCTTTTCTGTTATCAATACCGATTCCGGTCTATCGAGACTTTATCAGGCTTATTCGACATACTATCAGTTCAAACAAGACTATCCACGTGCCGAATCGTATCAGCAAAAAATTATCAAACTCCATCGACAGGCTCCCCATCGCTATACCCTTGAACTGGCGAACGACTACCAAACCCTGGCAACATTATTTCTGCAACAAGATAAACGCGAAGGCCTGGAGTCGGTGCTGAATAGCGGGTTGTCCTACGCACTCCAAATCGACAAACCGGAAAAACGCTATATTATTTCCATCATCACCGGCGAATTGCTGGACCTGTACTACGATAAGCAGCGTATCGATGACGCACAGACCATGTTGGACGATACAGTCGCTAAGCTGGAACAACATCACGATCCACTGGATAAATATGTAACTAACTACCTGTACCAGGAGTTGGGATGGTTGTCCGCCAAGCAGAATGACATAGAATCGGCGATGAAATATTTTGTCAAGGCGCTATCGCTAATGACCGGTAAAGCCGATCCCCTGAATGACCTTTCCATCAACAAACATCTTGCCACCGGCTCCGAAGCTGATCCTATGGGCGTTGCCAATGTCATGTTGGCAATGGCAGCGGTTCAGTACCAAAAAGGAAACATGAGCATTTCGCAGGAATATTTGCAGGAAGCGGAATACCTGGTGAAAAACAACTATTTTGAGTCTCTCGGTCAATATATCGGCACCTACACTCAAGGCACCGGGGACTTACAATCTGATCAACCCGAAAAAATCAATACCCGTCAGTCCAAGCGCTGGACACTGATTAACGATGTCCACCGCTATTTTTCACCGAAAAAAACCGCCTCGGCACAAAATAACTAAACCCCGTTATTGCAAAAATTTGTCTGTTGATCTTCGAGTTGCCCCGATATAACAGCCCCCTTTAATGCACAAATGGAATCGATGATTCAATAACGATGTTCAATATGCTTATTTTAGCCACTAGTCCCTGGCATGTTTGAGGACTGCACCGAGAGCGAAACCCTTAATCATATGGCAGTGAACTCATAGAGTTTCAATTATGCAGGGTAAACCGAGCCTTTAGGGGGTGTTTTATGCAATAAAGGGGAACGCCTTTCTATGCTTATATAGATGCAGGTCTGGATTTTGAAGCAGGTGAAATCCTGATTTGGCTCCCAAATATGCTGAATTGAACACAGTGAGCGGACCTAGTACTGGTTTACCGGCCCTTGTTATTGCAATAACAGGGTGAACAGCCCACCCGCACGGATATCGCCTACCAGCAAATATCATTTCTGCTTTCAAGATCGCATGTTCGCAACCCAGGTGCGTCACACATTCAGATCTGACGCAATATTCAGGGATCAATCCCGAGAACAGGCTGCAATACGACGTCTAAAACGGTTTAACCTGCGTCCTTATCTTCTCGATTCGGCCAGTATTGTCGATATCGATGCTAATAGCATCCACGTAGTAACTTTCGAAGTTTGGAACAGTTATTTTAATTTTTAATTTAAAGTGGACATCGATCGATACACGATCACCCTTAAAATGGTATACATAAGCAACATAACGTTTTTCGAGCTCGTCGGGCTTCAGCACGTGCCCGAAAATGTCAATTTCACCTTTATCAATATGCTGCATCAACATGTCGATCACTAAATTAGAGTGCAGTTTTTGTTGATCGAGAAAATCATGGGATTCCTCGCCACCAAACGCAACTCCTGCAATCAACGCCGTTATCAACATCACCGGAACATAAGTAATATTTTTAAAGGCAATACCGTGCCATTTCATTTTTTAATTATAAAAAAACCCGCGGAAGCTTTTACAGATATTTGAAAGCGTATTGACAAACATCAACAGTGTGGCGATAAAAAGTTCTTGTCGCTCGCCGCGCCAATAGGCACATTTAAGATAATTCGTCAGGCGGCTCCGTTAACGCTTCGTCGGCAATCTCCCGCACTTGCGGATTGGTGTCCCGGGCAAGCCGCTGCAAATAAGGGATTGCCGTCTCATCGCCGGTCAAGGCGAGAAAATGCGCGATATCGGCACGCACCTGGGGATTCTCGTGGCCTACGAGTTCACCAAGTTGTTCCACCGTGGCACCTAAAATATCACTGCCCTGCAATTCTTCGAACACCGCGCTCACGCCGAGGCGCACTTTCATATCCTGTTCCGCGTCAAGAATCAACGGCAATAAATCGCCAATAGATTGTGAATGGTCGCGAATTAAATCGATAACCTGGTTCAATTCACCATTTTCCAGCAAATATTTCAAATAGCGCGTGTCGCCTTTCCGGCTGTTGACGAGACTTATCCACTGCCGTAGTTCTTTTTCCGTCATACTCCCCTGAAATTGAAAATCCCCCAGCTTGAGCCATGGAACCGATTTCACGTTATAGCGATTGGCCAGTTCCGGTTGTTTGGTCACATCAACGACGTTCAACGTTTCCAGTACGCCGTCTTTTAACAGACTATCCAGGATTTTCTTCAATGCCGCACAATGAGTACAGCCGGGGGTTGTCAACAGCAGTGCGGTTACCCCGTTTGTTGTTGAAGTGTCCCTGGATGGTGATTGGTCTTTCGTTGCCATAAGTACTCACAATCGTGAAAATTGGACGTTCGTCGTTACTCTCATACACTAACCGCAACCATAGCGGCGCCAGCAATATTTGTCTATAAATACATGACATTTATGGATACTTCCACGCCGTCAAACGGGCGCAACTGCGCTGCAATACCGGATCAAAAATAATAGCGTACCTTGAGTTCGAATTTACGGTCGTTTTGTTTTTCGCCGAACTCGCTATAACGTTCGCCCATGAGAAAATTGGCCTTGGCACGCACCTCCAGGTTGGTTATTCCGGTATAAACAACTTCCGGTGCCACATTATAACTCTGGTCCTGCAGGTTAACGATTGCCGTAACCGCGGGTGTCCAATAAAGCCAGTCAAAGGGTTCTTTTTGCATCACCCGCAGGTAAAGATATCGGCGCATCACGGTTTGTTTAATGTAACCGGCCTGTGCGACGGCACGGGCTTTGGCAAGCGCGGCGGCAGGATCCGGTTCGTCCGGTATATCCTCCACCAGTTGATAATAATCCCGCATCTGGTCTTCGGT
>JASFOJ010000008.1:0-63704 GCA_050116575.1 Gammaproteobacteria bacterium
CCCTGGGAGAATCGGACCTCCACATATTGCTTTTGCCCATAAACAACCTTTGCATAGGTGACGTTAAATGCTCCCAGGGCCGGAATAGCAATATCCCGTTCCCCTTTATTGGATACTCCCAGGGATTCGCCATCCCAGCGCAGTTTTATCGACTCAGGCTTACTTTTTCTTTCGATACCGCCAAGGGTAAATTGATGATGAATGGCATCGCTATTGTGATCCCAATGAATAGTCACAGGCTTGCCGTCATAAGTGGCAGCTAGCAGTTTCTCCACATTGGTGGTGTCAGCAATATCCGCAGTAATTAAATGACCAGCCAGGATCATTTGATCACGATTATCTGAATCCGGGCGCAACCCATCGGTTTGTATTTCGAAGTTTTGCGGCAGGGTATTGACTTCAAAGGTATAGAGATCCAGCTCATCGGGGAAACCAACGAAGTCGTCGGTTTTGACACTAACGGTATAACGCGTACCGGACTCCAGCCAGTCATCTGGTTTTATAATGATTTCTCGCGGATTGGCGAAGCTAATGGAGGCTTTGATCTCGGGAACGATTTTCACCCAGGGCCCGGCATTCTTTCCCACCTTGTCGTTACCGATAACGTCGTTGACAAACCGGACCCGGATTTTCTGGTTCTTGGAAATCGTGCCATTGGTATGTGCGCTAACGTATTCACTCCAGATGGGATTAACGCTTTTCTGTTCTCTGGTTTCTATCCCGGCAAACCCAATATACATTAAAACAACAACAAGGCAGACGGCCACCGCCAGGATATAGCGCCAGTGTTTATTCATACAAATATCCTCGAACAATGGTATACCGATAAGGATGACATGCATCTTTATCGACTTATTTACAGGTCTTGTTATAGCTTAATATGCCAATATGGCTATGGTGGGGCGAAATATGACGAAACAGGACAAGTGCCGCTAAAAGGTAGTTAAACCAACTTCATAATCTTTCAGATTCTTTACGAACGTAGATATCAATAGAAGAAAATTGAGAACCACGCCACATTTACAAACGAGTTTAATGATAACCCGCATGGATTCCGTTATGCACCTTCCGAGCTTTGTTTACATGCTACTTATACAATATGATTATTTTCAATTTCGGTTTTGTGCTATTTTTTATTACTATCACGTATACCGTGTTATTCATTCCCTTTGTGGTACTCCAATTTGGTTGGTGGGCGGCGCCCACCCTACAAACCACATTGGCTAACGCATCGCAGCAGGCAATGTTATTTTAGTCTTCCCCGGATTTCGTTTTACTTCACCCGGACTACTTCGTAAAACGTCGCATTATAAATGAGAGTAAAATCACATTTCGACATGATCAGCCACGGAGTTGTACTAGCCTGAGACGCTTTACGCAACATTTAGCTGCCTACAATCTATATTCATCCCATTTAATAAATTCTTTATTAGACCATGGAAAAGATTTCAAGATGTATTGGAGATCAGAACGCATGAAATACTTTTGTTCTTTTTTGAAGAATTCGTTTGTTTCATATTCGGCGTGCTTTTTCGTTGTTTTGTTACTAACATCCTGCATGAATAACAATATGTCCGACCTGGAACAATATGTTCAACAGGAACGAAATAAAGCGCCTAAAAAAATAGCACCGCTACCGGATATCAAGTCTTACCCAATCTATGCATATCATGAAGATGGGCTGAGGAACCCGTTTGCAGCTGAGAATGGCAGCGACACTGGGCCCATAGAGGAATGTCCTCAAATTACCCGCGCCAAAGATGCGCTGGAAACGGTGCCGTTGGATACCCTGACGCTGGTTGGCAGCCTCGAACAAGAAGGAGAGCGCTGGGCATTGATCAAGGACCAGCAAAGCAACGTACATCGCCTGAAAAAGGGTGAGCATCTGGGGCAAAATAATGGACAAATCGCTGCAATCACGGAGAGTGAAGTGGTTTTACAGGAAATGTTTTTTGACCGGAACGATGGTTGCCAGCAACGGAAAACAACATTGGCTATTGCATCTCGATAGGTAATATTATTTAGATCTGTCCCGGATTCCGTTGCTCTCCATCCGGGCTACATGCTGCGGCCACTCAGTGGTTTGGTGGGCGATGCCCACCCTACACCGCTACACTTTCCGGGATTTCGTGTAATGTATACCCTTTTGGGTACTCCATCCCGGCTACATACCTGTATCGAGAGTCTGAACAGTAATATTAAGATTTGTAGTTGTATTGGCTTTTCTTTTTCCAGTTTTTCCCGGAATATTTAGTGGTAAATTTTGATCCTGTGTTTTCCCAAAAATACTTCCGGTTAAACATAAATACGGGATGATAATCTCTATGTAAAATGGCCGCAGGATAAGGCTTATTTCGTGATAAACCCCTTTTGGTCGTGGCTTCCAACAGAAATTCTTTGTTATTTTTGAAGAGTATTACCCAGGCATGCCCTCCGCCATCCCAGTCTCCGACCACAACGCGTGCGTCTTCGCCCATTTCGATCAACCAATCAGCTAATGCAATAGCATGATCTTCGCAATCTCCACGAGGATAGTAGAACGCCTGCCGGCTTGACTGCCATACTTCGGGCCGGCCCGGGTATAGTTTCTCATCGAGCACATATCGCTTACGTTGGGACAGCACATAAAGAGGCATCATGATGTTATCCACTTTGAATGGTTGGAAACCCTCCAAATAGGTATTAGCAAGGTGTTGCAAGCCATCAACCCCCTGAGCTGACATTGTAAATATGCCCACGTAGCCGTGACGGAACGTAAAACTCCCGCTTTTATCGCCCGTATGACGCAACATTTCATTAATGTCACTATCCGTGCGATGAACATTTACGGGCAGGATATCAAGGCTGTACCCTTTTGATGGCAAGGTTAAATCGCCCTCATTCATGGTTAGCAACGTCGCATCAATTTCTCTTTTTACATCGGCGTCAATTTTATGGCTTTCTTTTAAGCCACTAAAAATTACGATAATAAAGAAAACAACGATGCTAAGTAATGTATCTAGGATTTTTCCCTTAAGGTTCACGCCAGCTAGCCTCGAAAGCCGAAAGCAATAATAATCGCTACAAAAATCAGTATGGTTGAAGCAAATATCGCTACCGCCAGATTTCCTTTTTTAATCTCTTCTTCGATATCAATATTTTTTAGCAGTTTTTTATCTATCCACAACAATCCGTACACACCCACTAATAACGCAATAATGGTATAGCCCAGGTTGATAACCAGGTTAATGAGTGATGCGGTGAAAAATTCGGTCCCCACTTTGTCTCCCCTTTAATATTAAATAATGATCGATTTTTGTAATTTATCTCGCACCGATTGAACGATTGCGCAATATCATTCATAACAAGCAGATCTTATTCCTTTATCGCCCGCGGGGCAGGCTCCTACACCACCATCACGTCTCTTACGATTGATTTACGCATTTGGTGTTTCGCAGCGACCTAAGCAACGAGCGACGCCCATCCTACGAATTGTAGTTTTGTAATATACATTTAAGGTACAACAGGTGGGCAATGCCCGCCCTACAAACCTACACCGCAATTATACGTCCTACAATTGACATCGGCGTATGACGCAACAAAACGCCTCAAAAGATGGGCAATGCCCATCCTACACGATCATTGGTTTAACATTTTTAGGACGGCGTCTTCGTCAAGGATCTCGATACCGAGCTTTTGCGCCTTGTCGTATTTGGAGCCAGGGTCGGCGCCGACCACGACGTAGTCGGTGTTTTTGGAGACGCTACCGGTGACTTTGGCGCCGAGGGACTGTAGTTTGTCCTTGAGTTCGTCGCGTTTCATGGATTCCAGGGTACCGGTTATGACAATGGTTTTGTCGGACAACGGCGAACCGGTTTTTTGTTGCCGCTTGACGCTGGGCCAGTGAATGTCGGCTTTTAACAGCTTTTTAATAACCTGTTTATTGTGTTTTTGGTTGAAGAAATTGACGATGTGATTGGCAACGATGGGACCGATATCTTCCACTTCCTGTAATTGTTCTTCGTCGGCTTTCATTAGCGCATCAAGATCACTAAAGTGTTGGGCTAAATTTTGTGCCGTGGCCTCGCCCACGTCGCGAATGCCCAACGCGTAGATGAAACGCGCCAGTGTGGTGGATTTGCTTTTTTCCAACGCCTTGAGCACATTGTCCGCAGACTTGTCCGCCATGCGCTCCAGGTTTGCGATTTGTTCCTTGGTAAGTGAATACTGATCGGCCGCGTCTTCGATAAGCCCTTTATCCACCATTTGGTCCACCAGTTTGTCGCCCACGCCGTCGATATCCATAGCACGCCGGGAATTGAAGTGCTTGATGGAGTTTTTGCGTTGCGCCGGGCAAGCCAGGCCACCGGTACAACGGGTTGCAGCCTCACCTTCGACCCGTTCCACATCGGAACCACATTCGGGGCATTTGTCGGGCATACGAAATAACCGCGTCTTTTTCGGTCTGCGTTCCTTTACAACGGAGGCCACCTTGGGAATGACGTCCCCGGCCCGATAAATCACTACAGTATCGCCGACACGGGCATCGAGGCGTTCGATTTCGTCCTGGTTGTGCAGCGTGGCATTGCTCACGGTGACCCCGCCGACTTCGACGGGTTCCAGCCGGGCAATAGGTGTGAGAATACCGGTGCGACCTACCTGCACATCGATGGCCTTGATTTTGGTCATCGCTTCCTGTGCAGGAAATTTATGGGCGATGGCCCAGCGCGGCGCGCGGGAGACATAACCCAGTTCTTCCTGCTGATTGAGCGAGTTTACCTTGTAGACCACGCCGTCGATTTCATACTCCAGTTGGTCGCGCCGCTCGCTAATATTGGCATAATAATCCAGGCACCCTTTTGTGCCTTTGACAACTTCGATTTCCGGACTAACCCGCAAACCCCACTTTTTAAACTGTTCCAGTATCTTGCTTTGCTTTGCCGGCAATTTACCGCCGGTTACTTCACCGAAACCATAGGCAAAGAAATCCAGCGGCCGGGTGGCGGTTATGCTGGAGTCAAGTTGCCGCAAACTGCCGGCGGCGGCGTTGCGAGGATTAGCGAAAGTTTTGGTGCCCGCTTCCTGCTGCTTTTTATTGAGCGCGAAAAAACCTTCCAGCGGCATGAATACTTCGCCGCGGACTTCCAGCACGTCGGGATAACCGCTGTCAATCAGCGTCAAGGGTATGGAGTAAATGGTGCGCACGTTCTGGGTAACGTCTTCCCCGGTCACCCCGTCTCCGCGGGTTGCCGCCTGTACGAATTTACCTTTTTCATAGCGCAGGCTGATCGCCAGGCCGTCCAGTTTGGGTTCGGCGGTAAATTCCAACTGGTCGGGGTCTTTGATATTCAATATTTCCATCACCCGTTTGCCAAATCCCGTTAGTTCCTCTTCGCTGAAGGCATTGGCCAGGGACAGCATGGGAACGGCGTGGCGCACTTCGCCGAACTCTTTTAGCGGCGCGGCGCCGACGCGCTGGGTGGGTGAATCCGAGGTTATGAGATCCGGATGTTGCTCCTCGATGGATTGCAGTTCACGGAACAGTTTATCAAACTCCGCGTCGGGGATCTCAGGGTCGTCCAGCACATAATAGCGGTAGTTGTGGTAATTGATCTGCTCGCGCAATTCGTTGACGCGCTTGATAACATCTTCGGTAAGTTCTTTTTTTGCGGACATATGAAACTAGCATCCCATTTTATCTTTTAATTCTTCTTTGAAGCCAAACTGCGACATATCCTTTATACGCTGAGGATACAATATGCCGTCGAGGTGATCGCATTCGTGTTGCACCACGCGGGCGTGAAATCCGTCCGCTTGCCGTTCAATCACCCTGCCCTTTTCATCGTAGCCATGGTATTTAATACGCCGGTAGCGCGGCACCAGGCCACGCATGCCCGGGACACTGAGACAGCCTTCCCAGCCGTCTTCCATCTCATCCCCAACCGGGGTGATCACCGGGTTGATCAGGACGGTTGTAGGCACGGTGCCACGGCCCGGATAGCGCGGATTTTCATCTTCCACGCCGAAAATCACCAGGCGCTTCAGAACACCGATCTGGGGGGCGGCGATACCGGCCCCGTCCTCGGCTCGCATGGTGTCAAACAAATCCTGGATTAAATTGTCCAATTCGGTTGTGTTAAACTCGGTAATATCGGAACTTCGCTCCCGCAGCAACGGATGTCCCATTCGCAGCACTTTTCTGACGGCCATTTTTAACTGTCTCACTATTTCCTCTGAAAATTTGCTATATACTACTATGTTTACACGCCGCAACTAAATGGGTTAGAAATTGATCAATATGACAAGATTGCCGAAAATACAATACCTTAGCTGGCTGCTTTGTGTACTAATAGGCGCTCCCGCCGTCGCAGCCGATAACACTGATGAAAACGACATTCCGTGGTACCAGATCGAAGTTATCATCTTCGCCAATACAGACTCCAAGGGCCAGGAGACGGAAACCTGGCCACAGTCGCCCAAGCTTCACAACGCCAACTATATAGAGCTGAAGCATCCGGATGACCCGCCGTTAACCAACCAGCCGGTCTCCAATGTCGCCGTTAGCCCCGGCGCCAATACGCCCGTCCCTTATGAGTTACTCGACAAATCTCAGTTGCAGCTGGTTCCCATTGCCAAAAAGCTCCAACGCGCGAACGGCAAGAAATTGCTGCTTCATATCGCCTGGCGGCAGCCGACGGTGGACCCGGATAAAGCCACGCCGGTTTATGTTTACGACGGTGTTGATCTTCCCCGCGGCGTATTGCAACCCACGTCACAGAATAAAGCATCCAACAGCGGGGGACGTTTTTCCAAAATCGACGTCGGCAATTACACCTATGACTCGAGCCAATACGGCCAACTGCTGCCCATTACGCAACAGGACCTGGACATCGGACCGAATATTATGCCGTTTTCCGGTACGCTGAAGTTGGGCGTTTCCCGCTATTTACATGTCGAAGTGGATTTGAAATACCGCACGGAGATTATAAAAGAAGAAGTGGTTCCCGTTGAGCCGGATCCGGCATTTTCCGAGGGAACCAGTTTTCAGCGTACCCTGGCATTAGCCCAGGCGGAACACCAGAACGAAACCAAGATACGGCGGCGCAAAGCGCTGCAGACCTTTCATTTATACGCCACCCGGCGCATGAGAAGCCGGGAACTTCATTTTATTGATCATCCAATGATGGGCGTTATTGTGCGGGTGATACCCTACGAGATACCGAAAACGGAACCGGATTTTGATCCCGCGTCACAGGCTTTCACCACGGGTAAAGGAAAAAAGTAGTGCGCTCTTATATCCGTTCCCACGCGGAGCGTGGGAACGAGACCTACAAGTAGCCCGGTTTAGGTGTGGCCTACATCCGACACACCGTTCCTATGATACACGGCGATCATCGATCGTGATATGTTGCCCCTGGTATGGACCGTGGCAACCAGATTAACACCCAATAGGTGGGCAATGCCCACCCTACATACTAGTACAACGGGATAAAAAAGCGCGGAAGCTCAAACTATATCAACTTAACCAGTTGTTCCAGAACGGTCGCGACTTTTTCCATACCCTTGGCAATTTCGATTTCGATCTCTTTCATGGAGATTTCACCGTTACCGCGACCCGCGGCGCGGTTGGCGACCACCGCGCAAGTGGCGTATTCCAGCTCCAATTCTCTGGCCAGCGCCGCTTCAGGCATGCCGGTCATTCCCACGATGTCACAACCATCCCTTTCGAGGCGGTCAATTTCCGCCGCGGTTTCAAGACGCGGGCCTTGCGTTGCGCCGTAGGTACCGCCGTCAATCATGCTGATATTGGACTTTTTCGCCGCTTCTATAATCTTGTTGCGCAGGAATGCAGAATAAGGCTCGGTAAAGTCAATGTGGGTGACGTGCTTTAAACCTTCTTCAAAAAAAGTCGTTACCCGCGACCAGGTATAGTCAATGATCTGATCGGGCACCACCAGCTGGCTGGCGGTCATGTTATCGGTAATGCCGCCCACCGCCGCCGCCGCAAACACATATCTTGCCCCGGCTTCTTTTAACGCCCACAGGTTAGCGCGGTAGTTGATTTTGTGCGGCGGGATGGTATGGCCATAGCCGTGACGCGGCAAAAACATGATCTTACGCCCATAGAGCTCGCCATGACTTAAAGGACCCGATGGTTCGCCATAGGGAGTATGCACAATTTCGCGACCACCGATTTCCAGCGAATCCAGTTGTGTTAAACCGGTACCACCGATTATTGCCAGATCAGACACACCGCCTCCATTGCACTATTGTTGGTTTGCTGTTGTTTAACTAGTCGTCGGTTTCATTGACCGCGTAGATACCGGGCACATTGCGCAAATAGCCTTTATAATCCATACCGTATCCAAAGACATAACGGTCCTCCACAGTCAAGCCGATAAAGTCGGCATGTTCCAAAGTTTTGCGGTCGTGTAGCTTGTTGACCAAAACTGCCGTGCGTACCGAACTGACGCCCTCCTGCTTGCAGTATTTCACCAGTTCCTTGAGCGTAATGCCTTCATCCAGAATATCATCAACGATCAACACATGCCGTTCGGCGATGGGCAGGTGAGGTTTGCTTACCCAGTTCAGCTCACTGCCGCGTGTCTTGCCGGCATAACGGGTGGCGTGAATATAGTCATAGTGTAGTGGAAACTCCAGACGCAGCAGCAAATCACCGGTAATGATCAGCCCACCATTCATCACGCACAACAACACCGGGTTTAAGTCGCCCAATTGTTCGGTGATTTGTTTGGCCATTTGATCAATGGCCTGGTTGATTTGTTCCCGGGTGTAGCAGCAATCCGCTGTTGCCAACACGTCTGCCGCCTGTTGCGCGGTAATAGTCATATCAGATACTCGAAGACTTTTTTTGATTAGTAAGTGTTAGTATGTAAACGTTACCGTGTTTTCATCCATGGCCTCGCTGATAACATAGGCGCCCCCCACGGTTTCACTGATCTCGGGAATCAGGTCGTCACCCCATAGCTCCAGTGTCGGCGTGCATACCTTGAATTTAGCGCCCGCCGTATGCGCTTCCTGCATAATGTCGTATACCGATTTGCTGCCACCTTCCTGTACGTAAAGGTTTTCGGCAACCCCTTTCTTTGCCAGCTTGCCGGAATTACCGGTCAATATGATCTCCACATCGTATTCCATGGCCGCGGCCACCGTCGCCTGAAAAAATGGCGCGCCCAATTCCGGCCCGTTGGAAGGATCGGTATTGACCATGATGATCAGTAATTTTTCCGCCATGGTTTGTCTCCTGTCTGAGTCGGCACTCAGGTCGTCACCGGCACGTTGGTGTCACCTACCGGAATTGCGCGGACCGGGCCCTCGTGCAATTGCACCGGTTCCGGCACATGAATCGTAGAAGTCGGAAATGCAACTTCCGCACCGTGCCCGGTTATGATTTTGTAAATCTTGAACAATACATCCTGTTTGACGGCATGGTATTCCACCCAGTTGGTGGTATGAGTGAAGGTATATATGAAGAAATCCAGCGACGAAGCTGCAAACTGGTTGAAGTTAACCATCAGTGTTTGCGATTCATCGATGCCGGGATGCGCCTTGAGCATATCACCGACGTCTTTGATAATCTCCTCCAGTTTATGGGCATCGTCATAGCGTACGCCGATGGTCTCATAAATGCGCCGGTGCGACATGCGCGATGGATTCTCCACGGCGATACTGGCAAACGTGGAATTGGGCACATAAAGGGGGCGTTTGTCGAACGTGCGGATCTTGGTTAGCCGCCAGCCGATTTCTTCAACGGTGCCTTCGATATTGCGGTCTGGAGAACGCACCCAGTCGCCTACGGAAAACGGTCGATCGAGATAAACCATCAAGCCACCGAAAAAATTCGCCAGCAGGTCTCGGGCGGCAAAGCCTACGGCGATACCGCCGACGCCGCCAAAAGCCAGCACGCCGGAGATGCTGAAACCCAGGGTTTGCAGCGCCACCAGCACGGCGGTGATCAGCACCGACAGGCGCAACAACTTGGCGACGGCATCCATGGTGGTAATATCCACCGGCTCGTTTTTGGCCTGCCGCACTTCAATAAGGCGCAGCTCCGCCTGCTTGATAAAACCCACCAGGAACCAGGTCAGCGCGACAATAATCATAACGTCGCGCACCGGATCAATATAGTCAAGCAATACCGACTCGGCTTGCTGGCCGGCGACGGAAGCCGCCAGATAAATACCGATGACCCAGATCACCAGGCTTAATGGTTTTTGGGCGGCTTTAACCAACGCATCATCCCAGATGGTGGTGGTCGCCTCCAGTTTGTGAATGAAGCGTTTTAAAAACTTGCGCTGAAAATAGTCCACCACCAGCGCGGCCAGAACAATGACAAAGATCTGGATTACCCAGATCGTATCCTCGCCGATATTAAAATTTAAATCCGACACAACAACCTCTTATAGTTTTTACTTGATTGTTAACAAATGATACGCGCTCATTGCTGTTATCCCGGAAATATCCCGGGTTTACACATCCAGCTCCAGGGTATCACCGCCCATCATGTCTTCCACCAGAGCGACCGCATTTTTCCACTCCCGTTCCTTTAACAATTGCTTGCGGTTAACGAAGTGGCGTCCATGCATGCGCGCCAGACGTACGTGGGACACAGGGTTGTCGAGGTCCCCGAGTTTGTCGAGTACTTTGGCGGCAGCATCGGGGTCATTGCACACCAGGGCCATATCGCAACCGGCGTTTAGCGCGGCCCTGGCGCGGTCCACCACGTCGCCAGCGACGCTGGCCCCTTCCATGCTCAGGTCATCGCTGAAAATAACACCCTGGAATTCCAGCCGGTTGCGCAATACTTCGTTTAACCAGAACTTGGAAAAACCGGCCGGGTTGGGATCAACCGCGGAATAAACCACATGGGCGGGCATAATGCCTGCCAGGCCGTTTTTTATCAACCGGTCGAAGGGTATAACGTCTTCGGCGTATATATCCTCGAAAGATCGTTCGTCCACGGGACAGGCGATGTGTGAGTCCGCCTGCACGGCGCCGTGGCCGGGAAAATGTTTGCCGGTGGCCGCCATACCGGCGCGGGACATACCGCGGATATACGAGGCGGCCAGGTCGGATACCGTATCCGGATCGTTACCAAAGGCACGATCGCCGATCACTTCACTAATGCCGCGCTCGATATCCAGTACCGGTGCGTAACTGAAATCGACACCCACCGAGCGCAACTCCACCGCCATCAGCCAGCCACAGGTTTCTGCCAGCCGCTTGGCCTGTTTGCGGTCATGCTGGTATTTTTCGTTCAGTTTCGACGGTGGCGGCAAGGCGGTAAATCCCTCACGAAATCGCTGCACCCGGCCGCCTTCATGATCCACCGATACCAGCAGATTCGGCGATCTCACCGCGTGAATATTTTCCGTCAGTTCCGTTATCTGTTCCGGTGATTCATAGTTGCGGGTAAACAGGATGACGCCGCCCACCAACGGGTGTTGCAGCATTTCCTTCTCTTCAGGCTCCAACTGCGTGCCTTTGAGATCGATCATGACAGGGCCTAGTGACATATTGGTTCTCTCGATATTGACGTTCTCGCTCAGCAAGCCAGGGCTTTCAGCCAGTGCCTATGGATTATTTCCACGCATATTTCCACTTGGGGGGCAATCGCGGACTGCGCGCCGGGCACCATCATAAAGCGTACAACCTATAAGCATATAACTATAGTGTAGACCCCTGTCATAGCCGTACATCAAGATAATCGCGAAGACGGTCACCCATGATGTTAACGGCAAGCACCACCAGCATGAGCGCCAACCCCGGCGCCAGTACCATGTGCGGCGCGACCAGTAGATAACGGGTGCCGTCGCGGATCATACTGCCCCACGAGGCCGCCGGCGGCTGTACACCCAAGCCCAGAAACGACAGCCCGGCTTCGGCGATGACGATGCTGGCGACACCGAAACTGGCCTCCACGATCACCGGCGCCATGACCAGCGGCAGGATGTGTTTATAAAACACCACCGGGGCCCGGCTGCCCAAGGCCACCGCCGCCTGAATATGCTCCCGTTGCTTGACGCTGAGCACTTGTGCCCGCACCAGGCGCGCGTAACCCACCCACCCTACCACGCTGAGGGCAATAACGACGTTTTCGATACCGGGTCCCATTATACCAGCCAGCGTAATAGCCAGTAGAATCCCCGGAAAGGCCAGAAAAATATCGATGATGCGCACAATAACCTGGTCGAACCAGCCACCGTAGTAGCCGCTGAGCAGTCCCACCGTGACGCCAATCATCAGCGACACCACGATCACCCAAACGGCAACTACCAACGACGTTTCGGCGCCCAGGACAACCCGGTCAAATATTGATCGTCCGAGATCATCGTACCCCAGCAGGCTTCCCTCCCCCGGCGGCCGCAGTATCTTTGACAGCGCAATGTCATCGGGATGCAGCGGCAACCACGGGCCCACCACGGCCATCAGTAACCAGACCACCAATATGATTAGCGGCGCGTGATAAACGACGCGTCGGACTTGCCGGGCGACATTTTGATAGTGCGGCCGGCTTACAGGCTTATCCGTCATGGCTCGCCCCCATGGCGGATGCGCGGATCCAATAGACCGTACAATACATCGGTCATTGTATTAACGACAACATAACTAACGCTGATTAACAAGACACAGGTTTGCACCAGGGGATAATCACGCTTTTGAATGGCGTCGATAGTAAGCTGGCCAATACCCGGCCACGAAAATACAACCTCGGTAATCACCGCGCCGGCTAATAAAGCGCCCAGTTGCAATCCCAACAGTGTTACTAACGGCAGAAAGGTGTTGGGTAAAGCGTGCATCACGATAACGCGCAGCCGGGACATACCCTTGGCGCGCGCCGTACGAATATAGTCTTCGTTAATCACTTCCAGCAAGGTGGCACGCACCATTCGTGACAGGATAGCCGCCATTGCCGAGCCCAATGTCAGCGCGGGTAAAATAACGGATTCCGGTGATTCCCGACCACTGACCGGCAACCAGGCAAGGTAGATGGAAAACAACAAAATCAGTAGCGGGCCCATCAGGAAATTGGGGATCGATACGCCCAGTAACGACACCGTCATCGCGCTGCGATCCCATAGTGTCTGGCGGTTCATGGCCGCGACAATACCCAGCGGTAAGGCGATCAACAACGCAAAGACCAGCGCGACCAGGGCCAGTTCCACCGTGGCCGGTAGCCGTTCGAGGATAATATCCAGGATTGGTTGCCGGGAATGCAATGATTGACCAAAATCCAGTTGCACCACGTGGTAAAGATAGTCGCCCCATTGGGCGAGCACCGGTTGGTCCAGACCCAGGGCATGGCGCAGGCTTTCGCGGTCAGCGACGCGGGCGGATTCGCCGAGCATGACCTCGACCGGGTCGCCGGGGATAAAGTGAATCAGGAAGAACACCAGGCTGGTTACGCCGAACACGACGATCGCGACGGAGATGAGACGGGATAGTAGAAATTGCGACATGATGGCTTATGAACGTTTCATGATGATGCTATGAGTATGCGTTCCCACGCAGAGCGTGGGAACGAGGGTACAAAATACAAAGTGCGAGTATACGTTCCCACGCGGAGCGTGGGAACGAGGGCGACGCTTAATATAAAATCAACGGCAACTGTGTGCCAACGCCAGCGTGGCTTGTTGGAGTACGCGCCTGACCTGCAGGCGATATGTCGGGGTAATGAATCAAACATTATCGCTTGCCGGGCAAGCTCCTACACAGCCCCTGTACGGTATCAATAAAAATCATGCACCAGCCACTGCATGGCTTAATGGTGTTGGGGCCTGCCTTGCCGGCGATCATGCCGGGGCATTGGATCAACCATGGTCGCTTGCCGGGCAAGCGCCTACACCGCGCCTGTACGGTATCAACGAAAATCATGCACCGGCCACTGCCTGGCTTAGTGGTGTTGGGGCCTGCCTTGCCGGCGATCATGCCGGGGCGTTGAATCAACCATGAATGCTTGCCGGGCAAGCGCCTACACCGCGCCTGTACGGTATCAATAAAAATCGTGCACCAGCCACTGCCTGGCTTAGTGGAGTAGGAGCCTGCCCTGCTGGCGATGCACACTCAATCGGATACCGCAACATTATATCATGGCAACAACGGTGGCTATGTCCATTGCTCCAGGCAGGAGGCGTAAAGCGCGCGATCCATGGTGGTGGCGCCCTGGCGTTCGCATATCAAGGCGGCAAACTGTAACGACCGTTCCAGGGTCTGGGACAAGGGCCAGTCGTAGATTAATCCCATGATCATGACTGATGAAAAGGCATCACCGGCGCCCACGGTGTCGACAACGTTGGCTTGCACGGGCGCACCGCTGATAACGTCGTCTTTGGTCACACAAAAAGCGCCGCGTTCATCCTGGGTTACGATGACCAGATCCAGTTGGAACTTGTCCATAAAATCCCGTGCATACTGAAACAGGCTAACGGTGCTATCCTCTTTTACCTCCATGATCGTCAACAGTTCGCTCTCGTTGAGCTTGACCCACGCCGCCTGGGACAGGGAAACATGAACGTCTTCCTTGGTCCACCACGGTGGACGCAGGTTGATATCCACAAACGACGGTAGCACCATTGTGTTCAGCAAGGCATCTACCATAGTGCGTGATCGCGGTGTGCGGGTAATGAGAGAACCATGGTACAACAGCGCATAGTTTTCGTTGCGCATGATCGTCAATGCCTGTTCAGCGTCGATATGATCATAAGCCTGATCAGGTTTGATGTCATAGGACGGGTGGCCGTCGGTAATGCTCACGGTAACTTCGCCGGTGGGATAATCACTGTTGACCTGAATGCCTCGGGTATCCATACGCCAGTCGCGCATCGATTCCAGCACATGCTTACCGTGTTCATCTTTGCCGACACACGACACCATGTACGGTGACAAACCAAATCCCTGCAGGTGCCACGCGACGTTAAACGGTGCGCCGCCCAATACAGCATTGCCATCGGGAAAACAGTCAAACAAGACTTCACCGACGATAACCGGCGTTGTGTTATCGATATACGTCACACCAACCTCCTTTTAATGCTGTCTGCGATTTATGGTTGACCATGCACTGGTACTCACCAAACCGATTTCCCGGAACTATTATTTATTCCGGTATTTACTTATTCCAGTATTCCGGCCGTAACGCTATTCCGGCTGTATCTCGATATTGCGGGCCAGTGGCCTGAATTGTAACGCATAAAACATTTCCAGGTAACGGCGGGTTTCGTCACGCTCCAGATTGGTGACGTATTTCCAGAAACCGTAGATACGCGACAAAGTCATCATGCGTTCAGCATATAACTTCCAGGTATAGCGCTGCTCTACTCGCTGCAAACCGCCGTCGGAAATCTGTTCCCAATAGCCCGGTTCGGCTGCACAGCGTTCAAAAAAATCAGCGATGATATCCGCCGACTGATCGCCGTGGTTAGGATCAATATGAAAGCCTGACTGACCGTGTACGATAATTTCCAGCGGTCCGCCGAAACAGGTTGCGAACGTTGGCAAACCACAGCTCATGGCTTCAACTACCGTAAGACCAAATGCTTCGAACAGTGCCGGTTGCACAAATACGCCACGCTGGTCCGCCGCGTAGCGGTACAATTCGCCGGCCAGTTGTTTGTCCAGCCGCATACCGATCCAGCGCATTTGGTTGTCCAAACCATACTGATCCATGAGTTCGTGCATGCGTTTGATTTGCATGCGTTCATCATCATCATGGGACTGTGATGCATCAATATACCCCGCCACCGCAACAACATTGGCAATGTTTCGCAGGCGTTCATTGCGGCCAAACCAATCGACGAGACCGGTAATGTTCTTGATGGTATCAAGCCGCGCCATGGTGAAAATGATGGGTTTGTTCTGGTCCTGCAAAAAGCCGCGTATTTGCGGATTATCCTGATCGGAATAGATCAGACGTTCGATATCCTCGTGCAGGCCATGCAACCGCCGCGATTCCTGTTTATAGGAGTAGTAAACTTCGGCGTCGGCGCCGGGAGAGACAATATTGAACTTGGGATCATAAACGTTGACGCCATTGACTACACGGTACAGGCCCGGCATGGTAAACGCGCTGTGACTTTCGTACTGGCCCACACTGTCGTCGTTACCGGCAATCTCCTGGTAGGTGCTGGTAATAATAAAGTCAGCGGCGTTCATGGCAATCATGTCGGCGGTGAACTGACAGGAAAAGTGATACTGCTCTTCGTTGCTTTGCCAGTAAAGATCGGAATACAAATACTTGGTTTTTTCCAGCGCATGAGCAATGTTGCACTGGGTGACGTGCAGTTGGTGCGCCAGCAAGGTGGCCACCAGATTGCCGTCGGAATAATTACCAATGATCAGGTCCGGCCGGCCGCCCAGGTCCGCCAGTAATTCGTGGCCGACCTCTTCGGCAAAGCGTTCAAGGTACGGCCAGATATCAAAGCGCGAGATCCACTGCGGCACCACTTCTCCGGTTTTGGTCCGAAACGGCACCCGCAATATCCGGGCATTGCGCGTACCCACGATGGATTCAACAGGCGTGTCACACGTCGTACCCTGCGCTTCGGGGATCAGGCGGGTCACAACCACGATGTCGGGTTCAATATCTAAACCCTGCTCCATTAACCGCTGGCGCATTTCCTTTTCCAGTGCGCGCACCTGGTCAAGGATATAAACCACTTGTCCGCCGGTATCCGGCAGACCCAATACGTTGGCCTGCCCGAAAAAACCATGGGGCGAGAGGATGGCCAGGCTGAAAATCATCGGAATACGGCCCAGGAATTTTTCAACATTGCCGGGCTCCGGTGCTTCCAGAATGTCAGAAAGCAGCACCATGGTGTCGCGCATACGCTCGACGGTGTTACCCCAGCCCACTTCAAACCCCAGGGTTTGCAGTACGTGCACCACGGCTTCCCATTGAGCGCCGTTGTCCTGGGTCGCCAGATAATCCTCGGCTCTTTGCAACGCGGCGGACAGCGAGGCAACGTCCTGGATCCGGTCGTTCAACATCAATTGCTGGCCCTGGTACTGGTGCATGCGCAGAAAATCCAGCAACCGGCGGTCACCGTGTCCCAAGGACTGGAATAACTGGCTGGACAAGCGCCGGTTAAGGAATTCCACGCCGCGCCCAATGGAACGGGGCTCTTTTAGTTTGGGAAACTCACGATTAAAAGGACCAAAATCCAGTTCTAGCGCCCACTTATCGACGTTCTCCGCGCCGGTTAACCGTTCCTTGAATGACAGAAACTGTGAGACATCGACGGGTTCGTGTTCCAGCGCCTCCACATGAAAGCGCACATAAACCCACTGACCCACCCGTTCACGAATGGCAAAGTAAATCCAGGGATGCTCCAGTATGGCTTCCTGGCTTTTGGCAATGAGCCTTTTCAGCGAGCTGTCGCACAGTACACCTTCCTTGTCATATTCTTTGCAATACGCCTCGAAACCATCCCACAGATCGGAACGCAATAAAAACGCCCGGCCCAGAGCAAAATAACCGCGCAGCAACATATAGACTTTCTCTCTGTGGTGCTGCAACAGATCGCTCAACAATTCCAACATAAATATAACCCCTGGTACTGATACAGATTAGGTGTATTGTTATTCAGTAATCTCTTCTTTGACGTGGTCTTCCGGCTCCTGTGCGGCGCGGCGCGCGCTTTCGAACACATCGTCCAGAAAGCCGTAATGTTCGATGCCTTCGCTTATACCGGCGGCATAAGGTTTTTCGGCAAAATAAATCCAGTCGCGGCCTTTTAGCTTGGCCAACTCCTTACTGTGGTTGCCAACCACAACGCCCAGGGTATTACCTTTTAACATTTCCTCGTCGTTGCCGGATTGTCCGGCCACCAGAATATGATCCGGAGCAATACCCCACTTGATGGCGATATAACGTACCGCCAATCCTTTGGAAGCCCGGATGGGCATGATATCAAGATATGCCTGGTGAGAATAAATCAGTTTGACATGCACATCATGTTGGCGCAGGTATGCACTGATTTCGCGCATGGGCGGGACTTTGTCGGGATCGACGAAATAACTGATTTTGAATTTGCTTTGGTCTGATTCCGGTTGCAGTTTAAGCCCCGGAAATTTTTTAACAAGCTTTTTCACCGACGCGGGTTGCCAGCGATAGTTAATGTGCCGTTTCCAGTCAGTATCCTGGACCATCTGGTGGCCGTAATAAATTTCACCGCCCACGTCGGTAATCAACAAATCCGGTACGGGCAAATCCCATTCCTTCAAAGCTTTCAGGGCACTATTAAGGTTACGCCCCGTTGCAATCCCGAAACCCAGCCGACCTTCGGTGCTACGAACATCTTCCATCAATTGTTGCAACGATGCCTTATCACCTAACAACGTACCGTCTACGTCGCAAACCAGAATACGGTCAACTTCCGGCAGGCGGTTCTTTTTGCTTTCACTGACATCCGTGACCCGCTTGGGCTTGGTAATCACATTTTCCAGGGCATCGAGATACGTCTGCACATGACTTTCCCACGAATAATGTTTTTTCGCACCGGTGACACCGCTCTCGGACATTCGTTGCCATTGATCCTTGTCCGCCAGAACATTCAACAAGGCAGACGCAATATCACCGGTATCTAACGGGTCAATCAATATACCGTTGTTCAACGTACCGATGATGTCCCGCGGCCCGCCATCGTTAGTGGCAACAATGGGTACCCCACTGGCGGCCGCCTCGATTAATGTCAACCCGAACGGTTCAGTGAATGCCGGGTTGATAAACACGCCTTTGGCGTGGGCAGCCAGTTGATACAAAATCGCGACATCTTCCGGTTCGTGATGCTTGGGATAGGCAACCTTGCCGTAGAGATCATATTTATCAATGAGCGCCAACAGGCTTTGCAATACCTCGCGGGACCCCTTGTCCATGGTGTTAATGTCATCGCGGTTGCCCGCCACGATCACCAGGTTGGCCTTTTCCTGCAACTGCGGATGTTCGCCATAAGCACGCACCAGCGAGGCAATATTTTTGCGTTCGTCGGGCCGGGAGATGGCAAGAATCATGGGACGTTCCGGTTCATTGAGAAAGCGGTTCAGTTCCGCATTGATATGGGAATGGGCGATATCGTCCGATTCACGTTCGATATGGAAGCGATCCAGATCCACGCCCGGCGGGATCACCATCATGCGCCGCGGCTGATAGTTATCGTAAAGCTCGTATTGTTGCTCGACTTCCTGGTTGGTGCTGGTAACCACCAGGTTGGCGTTACCCAGGGTAATTTCTTCCGCTTCGATGCGCTGGGAAATGTTGTACTGCGATTCTATGGTTTCATGCTTGCTGCCCTTTTTCAGCAGCTGTTGTCTTTTGACGCGCCCCAGGGAATGGCCGGTAAACACCAGCGGCATACCCAGCAGTTGCACCAGCCGGGTACCCACAAAGCCGGCGTCTGCGTAATGGGCGTGCACGAAATCGGGAACGCGGCCAATGCGCCGCAAATGTTGGAGGATGTTATCGACAAAACTATCAAGGTGAGGCCAAAGCACTTCTTTACGAAGATAACGGCGCGGACCACAGGGCAGCCGTACAATGGTCACGTTGTCGCTCAGAACCTCATGCGGTTCGGCATAATCAGGATCCACTTTCTGGTCAAACACCTGGCGCGTGATCAGATCAACACGCCCCACGACGGGATGTTTACCCAATGCCCGGGCCAACTCTACGACATACTTGGTTTGGCCGCCAGTATCGGAATCACGCCCCAGTTCCAGGTTGGAACCACGAATTAATCCATGAACGCTGATTAATACGATGTACAAGCCTTTTTCAGGCTTCGCCATTCATCCTCCTCGGGCTATGTGAATTCAAAATTACTGGGATACACGGGCTTCTTTTTTCATACCTTGGTTTTACACCCCGATTTGACGCCCAGATTTTATATTCCGGGGTCACGTCGTGTCGCAAATCAGTCTGCTCTACTGTTTGAGCCACCATGGCAAAGTGTATCGTTGTCGACAACCGGCGCATTGATATTTGTTGTTTAACGCCTGGCACCACACCGTCCGGTTATACGGTGGTTTTCAGCGAAATCAATGTAAATGTATATGTTTAGTGATGTGATAAACGGTATCCCATACTGGAAACCGATTCCAGTTTACAGTGTTCGTCTTCATCCACTTTCAGTTTTTTGCGCAGCCGGCTAATATGAATATCGACGGTTCGGGTACTGATCTCGGCGTTGCGGCCCCAGACATTGGCCAGCAAGTCAGCGCGGGTACGCAATTGGTTAACGTTTTTAAAGAGATAATAAGCGAGCTTGAACTCCTTGGGAGTCAGCTTGATTTCTTCTCCACGGTAAATAATCTTGTGCTGGGAGCTGTTGACCTCATAGTCACCCACTTTGATAATGCTGTTTGATTGCGGTGAAAACCGGGCGCGGCGCTGTAAACTGCTGATACGTGCCAGCAACTCCTTGCGATCCACGGATTTGGAAATGTAGTCGTCCGCACCCAGGTGCAGAATCTTGGCGATGTCGTCGGTGGCATCGCGAAAGGTCATGAAGATAATGGGTATCTCCCAGCCCAGATGATTTCGGGCCCAACGCAATACTTCATCACCGTTGATGTCCGGCAATACCCAATCAATGATCAGCAAATCAAATTCTTCACTGCTCGCATTATCAATAAAGTTTTTCCCTTTGGGGAAAACCTTGCAGGCATGACCGGCTTTTTCGAGCCAAATGGACAATAATTTGGCCTGGCTGGGATCATCCTCGATAATGGCGATATACATAACTATTAAGTTTAGTCGATTTACAAAATATTTACACAAAAGAAACATTAAAGATACACAATGGTCACATTACCGCTGTTATCTTATTGTTTTTACGTATAATTCATATTTTGTACAATTTTTCATCGCACCGACAAACTGTGACCTATGCACGGTTTGGGGCACAGGGTTTGTATTTTTGTTGCAAAATACTCGATAACTCGCTGAATAATATGGTATTTTAAGCATTGAATAGGCGACGCAACTCCGCCAATAGCGACCGTAGGCGTTACGTCCGGCTTTCCAATCGTTCCCACTGCTGATAGGCGTGGTCCAGTTGTTCGTTGATATCGTCTAACCGCTGCAGGCTGTCCTTGATGGACCGCTCCTCCTGCTGATAAAACCCCGGCTGTGTCATATGTTGTTCGAGCTCAGCTTTTTCCGTTTCCAGGTGTTCTATACGGTTGGGCAGTTCCTTCAGTTCACGCTGTTCCTTGTACGACAGTTTTTTCGCCGCCGGGGATTGCGGGGTATCAGGTGTTTGCCTATCGCCGGATTTGGCCGTGGACGCTTTACCCGTTTCTTTTTCCGGTTGCGCCGCAAGCTGCAGACGCTGTTGGTATTGATCATACCACTCGCTGTAACCACCCACATATTCGCGAATAGTCCCCTGCTCAGGGCTTTGGTCTTCGAACACCCACACACCGGTGACGATATTATCAAGAAACTCGCGGTCATGGCTCACCAATAAGATCGTACCGTCAAAATCCGTCACCAGTTCTTCCAGCAGTTCGAGACTTTCCACGTCCAGGTCGTTGGTGGGTTCGTCCAGGATCAGAAAGTTGGCCGGCTTGGTAAACAGTTGCGCCAGCAGTAAACGGTTCTGTTCACCGCCGGACAGTGCGCGCACCGGCGATTGCGCCCGTTGCGGCGAAAATAGAAAGTCCTGCAAATACCCCATGACATGTCGAGACTTACCGTTAATGGTAACGTAGTCGGTGCCCAGGTTAAGGTTATCAAGAACGCTTTTGTTCGGATCCAGTTGTTGCCGTTGTTGGTCAAAGTAAACAATGTCCAGGTTGGTCCCCAGTTCAATACTGCCGCTTTGTGGCTGTAATTTTTGCAGCAATAATTTGATGAGGGTGCTTTTACCGCAGCCGTTAGGCCCGATGATCCCAATCCGGTCGCCGCGCAAAATCTGGGTACTGAAATGACTGATAACCCGGGTGCCGTCGGGCCAGGCAAACGATATGTCATCGAGGACCGCCACCAGCTTGCCCGAGGTTTGCGCGGTTTCCAGGTTCAGTTTGACGTTGCCCATTTTTTCCCGGCGTTGCGAGCGCTCCCGGCGCATGGCCTGCAACGCCCGCACCCGGCCTTCGTTGCGGGTGCGCCGCGCCTTGATACCCTGCCGGATCCAGCGTTCTTCTTCGGCAAGTTTTTTGTCAAACAGCGCATTTTGTTGCTGTTCCACTTCCAGGGCTTTTTGCTTTTCCATTTCGTAACGGGCATAGTTACCGGGATAACTGGTAAGAATGCCACGATCCAGTTCAACGATACGCGTGGCGAGATTCTTCAGGAAAGCACGATCATGGGTGACAAAGACAATGGTGCCGCGGAATTTTTTCAGAAAGTCTTCCAGCCACTGGATGCGCTCGATATCCAGGTGGTTAGTGGGTTCATCCAGCAACAACAAATCAGGTTCGCCAATCAATGCGCGGCCCAGCAGCACGCGACGCTGGGTACCACCTGACAAATCCGCAAAGCGGTCATCACTGGGCAGGTTTAAGCGGTCACAGATCTCGGCCACTTTCTGCTCCAGGTTCCAGCCGTCGTGATGTTCCAGTTGTTGCTGCAACCGGGCCAGTTGTTTCATGAGCTGTGGTTCATCTTTCTCCGCCCGGGCAATCTGGTGAGAAACGTGGTGATACTCCGCCAGCAACGACCCCGCTTCCGGTAAACCGCCGGCCACCACCGTATACACATCGGCATCGCCGTAATCAGCGCTGTCCTGGGTTAGATACGCCAGCCGCAAGCCGTCGCGGGACCACACCTCACCGCTGTCCACCGCCGTTTTGCCGGCGAGCACGTTTAACAGGGTGGTTTTACCGGTGCCGTTGCGGCCGATGATACAGACGCGTTCATTGTCCTCGATTTGCAGATCCGCCTGATCCAGCAAATGATGAACGCCATAGGCCAGGTTTACCGTGGTGAGTTTGGTTAGCAGCATGTCAAAATATTCTAACTTCAGCGCGTTCCCGTAAAAATGAATCGCTCCTTTGCATCTATTTTTAGATGGCGACTACCGAACAGGAAACAAAGTTTAAAAAAGGCAGAGGATTGTCAAGTGAACCCGGTTTTTGGCGCCGGGCACATCGATCCTGTGAGGTAAAAGGTGGATTATACTACAGTGGCGGGATTTCCAGGGCAATTAATAACCGCAAGGTTGATAATTAAGTCTATTGGCTCGAAGATCGCTCTAAGAACAATAACCTTATCGACTGCATTAGCCACTTAGGCTCAATAGCGTTCGCCTTCGGCTAACGGCACCAAGATTCAAATTGGTAAAACCTGTTATCCCGCGAAGATTTTTTACCCATTTTTGTTTTACCGATAATTCGCTAGCCACAAGGCTGTTTTGTGAAATGCGGTGCTAAAAACTGATCGCCTTCAATACCGACCGGGTATGTGGGTGCTCCATTAAGCGGTGAGCCACGATAAGACCGCTCGCGCTCCAGATCTGGTTAAAGTTGGCACGGCGGCCGATCAGGGTTCCTTTTTTACCATCGTAATATTCCGGCCAGTTGTCTTTTTTCAACTTTTCCATGGCCGTTTCGATAGCGTTTTTAGCCAGGTCGTAGCGGTGTACGTGCACGGCGGCGCCGGCAAATGCCCACAACAGGCACGGCCAGTGGCCGCCGTTATGATAGGACCAGGGCACGTTTTTCGGATCGCTGCCGGTAGTGTAGGCCCATTTATCACCGGTGACCGCCGGATAACAGATCTTCAACGGCATCTGCCCCACCAGGGAATCCCAGTGCGCATCGTACATATTCATAATGTGGGCCGCCTGGTCGTCGGTGGTCAGACCAAACAGGATCGCCAGTAAATTACCAAGGGCGAAATAGCGAAAATCCATGCGGCCTGGCCCCAGGTTCCCCACGAGATAACCGGCGTTTTCCGGCAACCAGCCGTCGATCCATTCGGGAATGGTTTCCGGGTAAATGTTTAACACGTTGACGGCATCGAGGCCGAATTCTTCGCTGCGGTAGCGGTGAATTTCGTTGAGCCGCTCCTGGTCCAGCCAGTAATAGATCCGCACATAGGAGCGCAGGGTTTGCACGCGTTTGCGGCACAACGCCAGTACATGTTCGTTTTGCGGTTCGGGTTTCAACAGTTCCAGCGCTGTTTGTAACATGCCGTAGAACAGCGCCTGTATTTCCAGAGGGTGGCCGTAAACGCCCATGCGCCGGTCAATCATGAAAGAGCCGTCGGGTACCAGCATGGCTGGCGACGTTTCAAAGCTTTCTTGCAGATAAAGCTTCATAATAGAACGAATGCTTTCCTGCATGGCATCATTGGCGGCGAATTCCTTGTCACCGGTTTGTGTCGCATAAGCCCGCAACAAGATCATCCACCACATGGCGGAATCCACCGGTGCCACACGGCCAATGGCACGATCGCCAAAATCCGCCGTGGGTTGTTGGCCGTCATCGTTGGCAACATGGAAACTGGCCGGCATTAGTCCCACTGCTCTTTCATGGCCTTCCATCACCGACTGCTGACCACGGAGTTCAACCACGATATTCAGAAAGTTTTTGACGATTTCCGTATCGCCATCCATGAGGAAAACCAACGCACTGGGTATAAAATCGCGCACAAAGCATTCCTGGTAGTTTGGCGCCTCGATGTACGAATGCACCGCTGCCGCGGTGCCCACCGGTTTGCCCTGCGATCGCAAAACCGATAATTGCAGCAAATCATATGCGGCATTAATAACCTTGTTTTCCATCTGCCTGTACCCAAATGATTAAAAAATTTCGTCTCATAATAAAGTAATCATAAACCACGATGAAAAGTCCACGGCTCCCCATATATAATGTCTGATACAGGATTTATACCGGGATTACACCGTCGCGGGCAATAAAACCTGATTTGGTTGATTTTTCTAACGTTTTGTTCTTTCATTAACAACGTATCATGGTAAAAACTCAGCGCTGGAAACGCCAGAAACATTATTAGTAAAATCGTCGTTTTGTAGCGGCGTCTTGACGCCCTTTAGCGACACCAAACGTCGATATTATTACGTTGTCACCTGCCGGAAAAACTTCTACCATCAAATTTGTTGTCAATAATCAAAGTCACACATGAGCAGCCCTGCGGATTCCTCGCTATTTGCCGAACTTGGCAAACTAATTGACGGTTCAGTTCACCATGACGAACTGAACCGCATGCTGTATGCGACCGACGCGTCTATCTACCAGCATTTGCCGCTGGCCGTGATTAAACCCAAACACCGTGATGATTGTATCAAGCTGGTACAATTCGCCGCTGAACATAATCTGCCATTGATACCCCGCGCCGCCGGCACCAGCCTTGCCGGTCAGGTGGTGGGCAGCGGCGTTGTGGTGGATACGTCACGGTATATGAACAATATCGTCGAGATCAATATCGATAATAAAACCGCCCGCGTCCAGCCCGGTGTGGTACTGAGTATTTTGAACCGCCAGATCCGCAAGTTCGGATTACAGTTTGCCCCGGACCCGTCCACCGCCAATCGCTGTACCATCAGTGGCATGATCGGCAACAATGCCTGGGGGGCTCACTGCCCTTTATATGGCACCACGCGTGATCATGTCGTCGCCATCGACCATGTGCTCAGTGACGGCAGCCACGCCGCTTTTGCCGCCATACCCACCGGGCAATTCGATTCCCATACCCGCGGCAGTTCCCTGCGGGACGGCGTATTACGTTTTCTAAAAACCACCGTTAATCAGCACAGGGAAGAAATACTCCAGGCCTACCCCGCTCCGGATGTCGTCCCCTGCAACATGGGTTACCCGTTTCATGCGCTGGCCAACGGCCAACCCTGGAATCCGCAAGGTGCATTGTTTAATCCGGCGCAATTCGTGTGCGGTAGCGAAGGAACATTGTCCTTGCTCACCGAAGCGACGCTAAACCTGGTACCGGTCCCCAAGTTTCGCCACATGGTTTGCTGCCATTTCATGTCACTTGATCAGGCGTTGCACGCCATAGCCGTCGCAGTCAGGTTCAAACCCGGCGCTGTGGAATTACTGGATGATTATATTCTATCGTTAACCAGGACTAACCTGGAACAACGACGCAATCGCAAATGGATCAACGGTGATCCGCAGGCCGTCTTGTTAATTGAGTTTTGCGGGGACAATGCCGCTGAATTGGCAGACCAGGCAGACAATCTCATTCAACAACTGACCAACAGCGACCTGGGCTATCACTTTACCCAACTGATCAACGAACAAACCGACCAGGCCTGGTCCATCCGGCGCGCCGGCCTGGGCCTGCTCATGGGGACTCAGAACGATGAAAAACCGGTGACCTTTATCGAAGACAGTGCCGTGGCGGTCAACAAACTTCCTGAGTTTGTCAGCCAGTTTAAATCCATACTGGCGGCGCAGGATACCCCATCGGTGTTTTATGGTTCAGTATCCACCGGCCTGATCCATTTGCGACCTATTCTGAATTTGAAACTGCACCGCGACAAAGACAAGTTAGTCACCATAGCCAATGAGACGGCACAACTTATCAAGTCCATGGGCGGCACCATGTCGGCGAAACACGGTGACGGCAGGATCCGCAGCCACTATATCCGCCAGTTGCTCGGCGACAACATTTACTCCCTGTTCCAGCAGACCAAGCAACAATTCGATCCCAACAATATTTTTAACCCGCACAAAATCGTCGACGCCGAACCCATCGATCACGACCTGCGCACGGGCATGGTGGTCCCCGTTACCCGCGACAGCACGTATCTCAATTGGCGAGCGTCCAATGGCATTGTCAGCGCCATTGAAAAATGCAACGGCGCGGGCGCCTGCCGCAAATCGGCAGGCGACGGTTTAATGTGTCCATCGTATATGGTGACATTGGAAGAACAGCATTCCACCCGTGGCCGGGCCAATGTTATCCGGCAAACCCTGCAACAGTACGGATTTGAACAAGGCATTGTGCATCCCAATGTACGGGACGTACTTAACCTGTGCTTAAGCTGCAAGGGTTGCCGCTCTGAATGCCCTGCCAATGTCGATATGGCGCGCATCAAGATCGAATACCTGCAACAGTGGATTAAAAATCACGGCACTCCCCTGCGCGCCCATGTTATCCGGCAATTTGAATCATTGAGTAAAATTGGCAGCAGGTTGCCGGGAATTGCCAATCTGGTACAAAACAGCCACTTTTTTAAATCATTGCTGGGTTATGACAGCCGCCGGCGGATGCCGCCGTTGCAATCTCCCACCCTCAGCCAATGGTTTGCAGAACACATGATTCACGACAACAGCGGCAAGCTCGGGCGCGTCATATTACTGAACAATGCGTTTTGCGAATATTACGATGTCAAGGTGGGTATCGCCGCCGTGGAGTTTCTTGAATACTGTGGCTACGAGGTGGAACTTTCGCCCTGCTTCTCATCGTTGCGAACGGTACTGAGCCAGGGATTGGTGGAAACCGCCCGGACCAGGCTGAAACCGTTGCTGGACTATCTGTATCCCGTTGCGGAGAACAAAGTCCCTATCATTGGACTGGAACCTTCGGAGTTGCTGGTATTACGTGACGACGCTGAAGCACTGGTTACCGATGAACAAGCCGCCCAGCTTGAAACCATCCAACTGTGCACGTCGTTATTCGATGAGTTTATCAGCCTGGAACGCTACAAAATTGAGTCCCACAACCTGGATTGGAAAGCCAAACACACCACCATCCTGCTGCATGGTCATTGCCATCAAAAATCACTGGCCGGCCTCGCCAGTTGCCGTGACGCACTGTCTATCATCCCCGATTGCGGCATTGAAATGATTCCCTCCGGCTGTTGCGGCATGGCGGGATCCTTTGGCTATGAAAAAGAACACTATGCGCTGTCGCTGCAAGTCGCCAACCTTATCCTGCTGCCCGCCATTCGCAGCGCATCCAAGGATACAACCATTGTGGCTACCGGCACCAGTTGCCGTCAGCAGATCCGGGAAAATACCGATGTGGAACCATTGCATCCCGCCGAAGTGTTGCGCAATGCGCTTGTATTATAAAAAACTGGCATTGCATAGTTAACACGATCAACAATCACAACCTCGCCTATCTCACCAGTAAGTTACGATAAGAATTTATGCCGTTTCGACCGACGTGCGGATAACGTGGGCCGCCTGGGCCGGCAAAAAGTATTGGTACACCGGTGCCGAGTGCACGGGATTGTCCGCATCATACTTTAAGCCATACAGCGCAAACAGCTTAACGGCCAACTCGGTGGACATCTCGGTACGGGACACCAGTTCCAGCAGCTTGCCGTTTTCAATCATCCGGCCCAGTTCACTGCCGTGTTGCATGACTTGTTGTTTCAGATCGTCGGGAATAGTGGTATTGAGTTCGGGTTTGGTAAAAACCTGCAACAGCAGGCCGTCGGTGTATTCTCCGGTGGGGATTAAAATCTCAATATCCCGTTTTCGCAGCGCATCCATGACATCCGTCAATGACACCGCCACCCGCTGGCCATCTTCCACGACCGTAGCCCTTATCGCCAGGTGGTGCGCGGTATAACCGTAGACGTGGTTCCAGTGTTGAATAATCTGGGAGGAATTGTCTGCGTCGGACTGGTCGATGAACACACGTAGCATTTGTCCGTTGTCCAGCACCTTATAAAGGGGATAGGCATTCCAGCCATCGGGAAACTGGTAAAAGGCTTCCTCGGGAATTTGCGCCGCCACGTAGCCGTGGTGCTCTTTCAACATATCAACAATGCGTTCGGCATCGTTGCGCGCCTGGGTACCACAACGGATAGCGAGATGATCAAAATGTACCGTCCAGTTCCGTTGCGTGGCTTCATCCAGCAGCGCGATGTCGGCACGACTGTTAAGCAATGACTCGACGGACTTCACCGCTGTATAGACGTCCAGGTTTGCCAGCCATTGTCCCAGCAGCGCCGCCTTGCTATCGGTCATGATCTGTTGTGCCCGGGCAAATATGTTCTGCATAAATTCGCCGGCGTACTCGGATACATGATCCATAGCACCCGGCAAATTGTTTTCGAACACGTGATCCTGTTTAGCCGCTTCGTAGGCGCTGAGCAAATGGGCAACCGATTCGACGTTGCCAAAATAACGGCTGGCGGTTGCCGGCTGCGATTTGGCGGCATACGGTGTTAAATCAAGCGTGACTAATTCCTGATCATTCCGGGCAATCTGAACCTTGACCGGGCTGTCATCAACCGCCTGAAAATTTGCATTTTGCAGCAGTTCCCTAGCCAACTGTTTTGCGAACGTAAAATAAGGATCATCTTGCATACGAATACACCTGCTACGTCTTTCGTTACCGCAAAATATGCCTATACTTTCTGGAGAAACAATTTGCCGGCACTGAATTTAAGTATAGACACGTCGTGTCGATATTCCCGTAATACCTTGCCTTTTTTGTTGATTTGGTAATTTTTTCATACTGTTGGGAGAACCACATTGACCAAGCACAACGTATTGGTATTAGGCGTCGGAAAAATCGGATCTTTGATCTCCTGCCTGTTGTCTGAATATGATGATTACCAGATTCATCTGGGCAGCCTGAATGTGCACGAAGCCGATACCCTGGTATCCCATCTCGGTTTGCAGCATGTCACCACCACCCAGGTAGATGCCCAAAACAGCGACCAACTGGATACCCTGTTTGGCAATCACCGGTTTGACGCCGTCGTATCCGGCTTGCCCTATTATTGTAATCCACTGGTAGCCGACATCGCCGCCCGGCACGGCGTGCATTATTTTGACCTGACCGAAGACGTGTCCGTTACCAATCACGTCAAACAAGTCAGTAAGGACAAAAACACGGTATTCATGCCGCAATGCGGCCTGGCGCCGGGTTTTATCAGTATTGCCGCCAATGACCTGATTCAGCGTTTTGAAAAACTGGATACTGTCAGGATGCGGGTGGGTGCACTGCCGGTTTACCAAAACAACGCGCTGAAATATTCACTGACCTGGTCCACGGACGGCCTCATCAACGAGTACGGCAACAAATGTTACGGCGTTGAAAACCGGGAAATGACCATGCTGCTGCCGTTGGAAGGCTACGAAACCATTACCCTGGACGGCATTCACTACGAGGCGTTCAACACCTCCGGCGGACTGGGTACACTGGCGGACACTTATGAAGGCAAGGTTAACCACATGAACTACAAAACGCTGCGTTATCCCGGCCATTGCAAAATCATTAAGCTGTTAATGAACGACCTGAAACTCAATCATGACCGCCCGACGTTGAAACGTATACTGGAAGATGCCATCCCCAAAACACTGCAGGATGTGGTCCTGATTTACGTGGCCGTGACCGGCTATAAAGAGGGTGATTTATACGACGAAAACTACGTTAAAAAAATCTATCCGCAAACCATCGGCGGTAAACTCTGGTCATCCATTCAGGTCACCACCGCATCGGGCATCTGTACTGTAATGGATATCGTGCTCAAGCAACCGGATAAATATCACGGCTTCGTGACCCAGGAAACTATTTCCCTCGATGAATTCATTGCCAACAGATTTGGCAAATACTACGCGTAGGAGTTTAGCAATGGATATTTTAAGCCGCCTGCATTTGAGCGATAAAAACCCGGGCACCTACTCCGGCCATACGGGCTGGTGCCAAACCACAGCCAACGGCGTCGTCGACTCCATTAACCCCGCCAACAAGCGCACCATCGCCAGTGTATATACCTGCTCAGCCAATGACTATAAAACAGTGGTTCGCGAAAGCGTTGAGTTCCAGAAAGAATGGTGCATGGTACCCGCACCAAAACGCGGCGAGGTCATCCGGCAAATCGGTAATGCATTGCGCGACAACAAGGATGCCCTGGGCAGTTTGGTCGCTATGGAGATGGGCAAGATTAAACAGGAAGGCGACGGCGAAGTTCAGGAGATGATTGATGTCGCGGATTTCGCGGTGGGACAGTCGCGAATGCTTTATGGCAAGACCATGCATTCGGAACGTCCCAACCACCGCATGTATGAACAGTGGCATCCGTTGGGCGTGGTGGGCGTGATCTCCGCGTTTAACTTTCCGGTGGCGGTGTGGTCGTGGAACGCGTTGGTGGCCGCGGTTGCCGGCAACAGCATTATCTGGAAGCCCTCATCCAAGGTTCCATTGTGTGCATTGGCGGTGCAACACATTTGTAACGAAGTAACACAACAACTGGGCTACCCCGGTTTGTTTTCCATGTTTCTTCCCGGCGAGCGCAGTATCGCGGAAACTTTTGTCAACGACAAACGGCTACCACTCATTTCGTTTACCGGATCGACGGCGACCGGGCGTCACATATATCAGAGCGTCGCTTCACGCATGGGCAAAGTGCTGCTGGAATGCAGCGGTAACAATGCCATTATCGTCGACCAGACCGCCGACCTGAAACTGGCCGTGCCCGCGATAGTATTTGGCGCCGTGGGTACGGCCGGCCAGCGCTGCACGACCACCCGCCGGTTGCTGGTCCACAATGATATTTACGACAACCTAGTCGCTAAACTGGTAAACGCTTACCGGCAGGTAAGAATCGGCGATCCAATGCAAAGCGAAACCCTGATGGGACCGCTTATCGATCAACAGGCCGTGGATGATTACACCAGTGCCATCGATAAGGCCAACAATGCGGGTGCGAAAATTCTGTATGGCGGAAATGTGGTGGATAACCCCGGTTTCTTCGTGGAACCCACGCTGATCGAAGTGGATGAACAATATGATTTTGTGTGCAAGGAAACCTTCGCGCCCATTCTCTATTTGCAACGCTTTACCACTCTGGATGAAGCCATCGATCTGCAAAACGCAGTACCGCAGGGTTTGTCCTCCGCTATATTCACCACTGACTTGGTTAATGCGGAAAAATACCTGTCGGCGGTGGGCAGCGATTGCGGGATTGCCAATGTGAACATCGGCACCTCTGGCGCGGAAATCGGTGGGGCGTTCGGTGGTGAGAAAGAAACCGGGGGCGGCCGCGAAGCGGGTTCCGACAGTTGGCAGGCATACATGCGGCGTCAGACCAATACCATTAATTGGGGTACTGAACTACCGCTTGCGCAAGGTATCAAGTTCGATATCGGTAAAGACTAGCGCGCCCAAACTGACCATCAAGTACCCCGGCGAAACCGGATGTTTTGCCGGCTATTATAACTAACACCCGTGATGCGTGAGCTAAGGCGTAACGTGTTAATTCATCTGCCGTCAGCAAAAGCAGTAACGATCACACCCCAGGCGGCAAATCTCATCACGACTGAACATCACCTGGCAATCGGTGAAAAAGGGACATTCCATTCCGCCCAGTTTCGGATGCACGCGGCCACCAAAGATATAACCGTCGGTATCGTCAATTTCCACCCAAAAAGCCCCATTACCCTGATCTACTTGCACGAAGCAACCCGGTCCCAGGTTATCCAGTAAATTCTCTGTTGGTACGACAAACCGTTGGTCCATTGTTTTACCCCTTTGTTGCACTTTTTGTTGCCAATGAGCAGCTATTTGTTGCTACGGCTTTTTTATTATCAATTGCGTAATCTTAACCTTACATGAATATAAGTTTAGAAGCTGAGGGTAAAAAGTTTTTGATGAGGGTCAAGGCCATCCCAACTCTGCCACAATGATTTGCGCCACTAACGGTAACCTGACCAGTCACGGACAGGGAAAAGCAATGCCATACTGTGGCGCCCTGCCAATGGAAAATCCCATTGTACGCAAGCACCAGGAAATGGATTAAAACGAAGCAGACTTAATGATCGTGATTGTTTTCGCAGCGCATCAGGCCGGACATTTCCCGCAGGGTATCCAGTTCTAGTAATTGGATGTGTTTGCGGGAGGCCCGCAGCAGACCCTTCTCCTGGAAGTTGGTAAATTGCCGGCTTACGGTCTCCACGGCCATGCCAAGATAATTGCCGATGTCGGTGCGCGTCATGGTCAGGTTAAATTCAGTGGGGGAAAATCCGCGCATGTTCAGGCGCATCGAGATGCTGATTAGAAACGCCGCTACCCGGGATTCCGCTGTCATTTTCCCCAATTGCAACAGCAATTGTTGTTCCGCCAGAATTTCCTTGGACATTAGACGATGCAACTGCCGCTGCAGTCCCTGGATTTGGCCTGACAGGGACTCCAGCCGGGAAAACGGCAACTCACAAACACTGGTGGTTTCCAGAGCTTCAGCGGTACAACTGTAAATATCGGTGCTCACTCCATCCAGTCCCACCAATTCGCCGGGCAGATGAAAACCGGTAATTTGCTGCTCGCCGGTGGGCGTGGTGGTATATGTCTTCAAGGAACCGGAACGCACGACGTAAACCGAGCGAAATTCATCTCCCGGATGATAAAGGCGCTGGGAACGTTGCAGGGGCCGTGGACGCTTGATGATTTCATCCAGTTTATTAAGTTCTTCGCCATCCAAACCAAAGGGTAAACATAGACTGCGTAAACTGCAGTCGGAACAGGCAACCTTGATCTGGGGCAATCGAATAGCTTTGGGGGCAGTCATTATTTTAAATGGTCCTTGCAATGGTTTCGCTAATAACCAGGTAAAGTACTAAAGAATTACCCAGTTTGCTGCTTCTACTCTTTATTATATGTTGATACATATCAATGTAAAACTGTAAATGTGTACTTTAATTTTAGAAAACGCCCATATTTCTTACGTATATTCAGTCACGATTTCTTCGGCAAACATTGAGGCACCTGTAATGGAAATAATCCCAATCGAATACTGCGATACCAGTGACGCCTATATCCATTTATACCAGCGCCAATGTGACTGCGCCTTTGAACATGGTTGTGAATCCACGGGTACTGATTGTCCCCTGAAACCGTTTTTCTCCCCACCGCCTGACGCCAGGTCAAAGGAGCCATTCCAGCGGGACGATATGCCGGACTTTTATTTTATAACTTGATAACTCCCGCGTTTTTTATAACTTGATAATCCGGCAACAATAGCTTTCAAACGCTACCGGAGTTATTATAGGTTAAAGCTTTTGCTGTGTATTCAGTGTGTTTGTGTTGTAGCGTTTTTTAGTTTGTTATTATACATTTGTTACCGTGCAAAGGAGTCCGGTATGATCGTATTAGTCACTGATCCTATTACCAATAAGATGATGAAAAACCCTCGCCTGCATCCTTATGTTATTCAAGGCTCCGGGCGCAATATCATCAAGATCTATTTTGAGTCTCAGCTCTCCAAAGAACAATACCTGAAAACCTGCAATCAGACACCGATGTTTTCCTGATTTTATTATTTTTCGCATATCCACCCTGAATGGCACATAAGTGATGCGCCTGTTGATCAGCAACCCGTCGGCCAATAGTTAAAACAGCCGTCGAAAACGTAACACCACTCCCTGGAACGCCGCGTTGGTATATTGCGCGCTGACTGACTCGCTACGGTTTAGCTGGTAGCGCAGCCCTGCAAAAAAACCCTGCCGGTTATTACTGTCGAGCTTGACAGTTTGTATCACCGCGCTACGTTCACGGTAAGTCGCATGAACATCTCCATAGACGGGGGCTGCATAGATGTGAAAAGCCGGGGTAACGGCCAAGCTAGCTGTTACCGCTACCGAATATTCGTCCCAGCGCAAAGAGCTTGTGTTTTCGTCGCGGTCGGTGCCGCTGACGTCCTGATAAACGTATTGCCCCTGCAACATAAGCGACAGGTACGGCGATTCATAAACGAATTGACGGACAAACAAACCAATATAGTAACCATCCATATCGACAGAAAGATACCGGTTATTAGTGGTAAAATCGCTGAACGCATAACCCAGCGCAAGCCCAAAATGCGGCCCCTCGGCCGGCACATCGATAGTTAAAACCCCCACCCGTTCAAGATTGGTTTCAATCACTTTTCCGTTGTTTTCAAGATCAAGCGTGGAATGCTCCAGCAACAACGAAAAATCCAGGGTATTGGCAGCTGAGCTTCGAACATCGAGGTCGAGTGCCATAATGGGGGTACTGATGGCGGAAATGATCAACGCAGCGAAAGCGGCAGTTAAACGCACAATAATGAAATCCTGCAAGACCGTGAATAAAAAAGCCGAACGGCCACCAGCAGGTTAATGGGAATGCGCGGCGAACGCAACTATGGCACCCACATCCGGAACCACTTACTACGAAATTGTCACGACTGGGTCCTGCCACGGTCGGACCCTCCTGGCGTGAGACCGAACACACCCTGGCAGGCAACAGAACCCGTGTCATGGTAAATTTCCGGCTTTCACCGCTGGTGGCAATCAAGGAATACGTCTTCACGCTTTACACCGCGGCAAAGCATTGAGAATATTCAAGGGACAGTCACACCCGAACGAAGTGGGCTATTTTGACAGGGCATTTTCGTGCGCTGCCGGAGCCGGCAATTTTAAACCCAGAGAATCCGGTTGCATGATATCGGTCACTATCATCAAAACCAGCCGATGTTAGCTTTAATGACCCGTTAAGGAACATTATTTTGATAGACCAGGGGTAGTGGCAGTGGCGCCCATGCCGCTCCTCAGGCCAGTTAGACGGGCACGCTGGCAGTCCCGCGCCTTCACGGGACAACGAAATTGAACCCGGCCCTGCATATCCCTTCAAAATTGCTATGCCATTGCCGCTATTAACAAGGGAAAGGATCAGGCATGGAAATTCACACTGACAATCCGGGAGGTTATTATGTACATTTTTGATCCGGTACAAAACAAATGGATTCCCCACCGGGCCACTCACCAATATAAGAAGAAAAAGAAAATTGTACGCGATATGTGGATTATCATGGGCATTTTTATGGCCGCAACACCGCTGTCGCTGACCATAGTGTTGGCATTGGTAACCACGTTTTTGTCTTTTGTCGTGCTGGACGAATCGTTTTACCATTATCCGGTGCGTTATTAGAGGCGGGGTATCGCGCCGAGGTAACAAACAATTTCCCTGTTTCGTGACTGACACTTAAATGTGAACCGGGAATGCCTGCCACCCAGAGGTGATTTAACAATGCTTGTTCCAAGGCCTGTAAACAGTTCGTATTGTGTCGAATTCGGTAAATCGTGTTGAAATACATTCGATAACCACGTGTTTTACACCCACATTGGTGGGTTTTAACCGTTAACAATACAAGGCGCCAATCACGGGGCCCCGCCTGGAACAGCTGTTTAGATGGGGTAATAAGTGGCATTCCAACATAAATTTTCAGTTAATTAATGGGTGTATACGTGCCGCAGGTGTAACACTGAGCGGTGTCCGGCGCCGCTGGTTGGACAGTTTTTGCCAAACCTGTCATAGGGTTGCGATGTTACAGACAGCACAAACAGAATAATCCGATATAGATGTAACTTATAAATTGATATACGTAACCAATTCTAATTATTATAATTATTCTGTAAATTGAAATATTGTGTAAAATTGGACTTTTGGGGGCCGGCGCCGATTATAATCACGGAATTATCTGGCCAGACGCCAGATGTCAAAAGAGCGCCGCTGCTTATGGGGTCAATTCAAAGTTGTTTATCGGATAGACAATAGTGGTTTTTAGTGATCTTCTTGTATTGATTGGCGAATATGCCATGCTGTTGGTTTATGTTCTGCCAATCGCCATCGCCGTCCTATGGACGCATTATCGAAAACGCGACAAGTACGAAAAACATAAACTGGCGCTGGAAGAAAACGTCAAAGCCGGCCTGACCGAACCCGCGTCCCTGCATCCCCTCATCGACCCGAACTTGTGTATTGGATGTAATTCCTGTGCGGACGCGTGTCCCGAGGGAGAAATCATTGGTTTGATCGAGGAAAAGGCCGCCCTGATTGACCCCACCGCCTGCATCGGTCACGGCGCGTGCGCCGAAGCCTGTCCCGTGGAAGCCATCACCCTGGTATTCGGCACCGAAAAACGCGGCGTGGATATACCGTATGTGAACGAAAATTTTGAAACCAACATTCCCGGTATTTTCATCGCGGGCGAGCTAGGTGGCATGGGGTTGATCCGTAATGCCATTGAACAGGGCCGCCAGGCGATGGATGCCATTTGCAGTAAACCCGGCATCGGCCAGGGCAATGAACTGGACGTGGTCATCATCGGTGCCGGACCAGCGGGGTTTGCCTCCACATTGGGAGCCTATGCCAACAAATTGCGTTACGTGACCGTGGAACAGGAATCACTGGGAGGAACCGTTTCCCACTTCCCCCGCGGCAAACTGGTCATGACCCAGCCCGCCGAACTGCCCATTGTGGGTACGGTTAAATTTACCGAGATTTCCAAGGAGCAGTTGCTGGGCTTCTGGCATAAGGTAGCTACCCAGACCGGTATTAAAGTCAATTTCAAGGAACGCATGGAAAGTATCATGCGCACCCAGACCGGCTTTGAAGTCACTACCACCCGATCCAGCTACCGCACCAAGAACGTGCTGCTCACCATCGGGCGGCGCGGCACACCCCGCAAGCTGGGCGTGCCGGGAGAACAACTCACCAAAGTGGTTTACCGTCTTGCCGATCCGGAGCAATACCGTAACCAGAAGGTACTGGTTGTGGGCGGTGGCGACAGCGCGCTGGAAGCCGCCGCCAGTATCGCCGAAGAACCCGGCACCCAGGTTATCCTTTCCTATCGCAGTGGCGCCTTTACCCGCGCCAAGCAAAAGAACCGTCAGCGGGTAACAGACGCCGAACAAAGGGGTAATCTCAAGGTTTTACTCAAATCCAATGTCAAGGAAATCCTGCCGGACCGTGTTGTAATAGATCACCGGGGCAACATGATCGAGGCGCAAAACGACGCCGTTATCATCAGTGCCGGTGGTATCCTGCCAACGGGGATGCTCAAAGAATTGGGCATCAATATTGAAACCAAGTACGGTACTATCTGATCACACTGCACCCACCCCACCGTTCCACCCGGTCCCGCTAATTTTGACCGCCATGTCACGGCGATAACACCAGTTACTACAAAACGTATTTTGTATTCCCGACTCTTTTAATATATTACTAAAATACTAAGTTATTATTTTTTAAGGACTTTTGCTTGATTTTTTATTAGTATTTACTAATATTTTAATAGAAGGAGTGGTAAATTTCAGGGATCGAAAAGGAAGCTGTCAACCATAAACCGTAGTATCTGAATGGAGGATAAGACAATGGGCGGTGGCATGGGAGGCGGCGGAATGGGCGGTGGTGGTGGCACCATGGGCGGCGGAGGCTGCGGTGGTGGCGGCACCATGTCAGGAGGCGGCGGTGGCGGCGGCACCATGGGTGGTGGCGGCGGCATGGGCGGCGGTGGCGGTATGGGAGGCGGCGGTGGCGGTATGTAATCGCCAATGTCCCAACCAAAACAGCTAGTTGACCTCTCGCAATCATTCTGACGTCAAGACAAACACCTAAAGAAGACACAAGGAAGCGTCTTCTTTAGAGTCGTTTTCATCCGGCTATTATTTAGTTGTCCATTCCAATATTCGACGCGAGCTGTCAAAGCTTATAACAATGCGTCATACCATAATGGTATCAACCATAGCTTTCAGGATTCTCCACTGTGTTTACCCCTTGGTAGCCTCCCCGTCTAACACGCAGCCTTTTATTCCTATCAATTTAACAACCTGATATACAAAGTAACCAAACTGATATACAACAGTTGACGGTGGCTGCTTTACACTGGACACAAATTTAGAATCAGTTTAAGTCGCGTTTAACTTAACAGGGCCGCCAGATAAATAAGCTTTATTAGGCGTCACAAAAATTTCACTAACAATTCTTCCAGGACGTACTAGACTAACTTAGGTTAACCAGTAAACCTTATTGCTACCTTGTCCTTCGGGACAAGGGTGCTTTATTTTTGGTGCTTACAGCGGTGCCATTGTTGGTTGTAATGATGATCCTAGGGTATCGTCCACCGCGCACCATGTGTAAATGGCGTATAGCGCCAGACCCTGCGACGTGAGCTTCCACCAGCCCGCCGTTGGTCGCAGACCTGAAAAATCTATCGACAAATTCAAGGAATAATAACAACGATGTTGTTCCAGGTTCATTACTCAAAAGAACCCGGCTGTACAACGAACTTACTGTGTTACAAACAATCATACATTTTCATGCCGACTCACTTAAGGAGATCTTCTAATTATGCCAACGACACACGCAACAACCCCTGGAAAAAGCAAAACTAAAGGTGCCAAAATGGCAGCCGGCAGTTCCAAATCGCCAACCAAAGCATCGGGAAAATTTGTGACGCCGGAACAACGCCAGCAGATGATTGCCGAGGCCGCGTATTTTATTGCCGAACACCGAGGATTCGAAAGCGGTGACTCGGAGGCGGACTGGTATTATGCTGAAAACCAGATTGACCAGATGTTAACAAACCAATAACAGCTCGTCCCGCCGATACATTCCCAAGGCCCGCACATAACAGGCGGGCCTTTTGGCCTGCTGTAAACTGGCACAGTTACGCAAAATCCCCTACCATAGGACCAAAGTGGCGTTGCCATTAAACGCCAAACCGGTTTAATACGCCAAGCTGATGCAACGGGATAACCAAATCCACGTTTGACGGTAAATAACATGCGTGATCGCCACCACATTTGCGTTTTTAATTAAGTTGTTATGAATCAAAACAATTCACTGGTTAACCGTGACGGCGAACTGCACTACCATCCCGGCTTTATACCTCCCGCGCAAGCAACACGCATGTTTGCGCTGCTTCAACAGGAACTGGCCTGGACGCAGGAATCCATTAAGCTGTTCGGCAAATCGAGGCTGGTACCCCGGCTGGTATGCTGGTACGGCGATGACAACATATCGTACCGCTATTCCGGTGTCGACCATATGGCACTGCCATGGACGCCCACGCTGTCGATACTCAAACAACGGCTGGAAGACACAACTCAGCGCAGGTTCAACAGTGTATTGGGTAATCTTTACCGCAATGAACAGGATTCCATGGGCTGGCACGCCGATAACGAAGCGGAATTGGGTGATGCGCCGTTTATTTCATCAATCAGTCTGGGAGAAGACAGAATATTCAAGGCAAAGCACAAGCACGGAGATCACATCAAGCTGACACTGAACCATGGCAGCCTGTTAACCATGGCTGGCGCCTTTCAACAGTATTGGCAGCATTGCGTTCCCAAAACAGCGGTTGCAAAATCCGCCAGAATAAATCTAACTTTTCGTTATATTTTCAACTAGCTGTGTCCGCAGAAGACGCCCGCCCTTTGCTTTTGCGTTTTTCCACTTCCATAAAAATCCGTTTCACATTAGGAAACGCCTGTTTGATGGCCTGATCCATCTGTTCTATGCTGTTTTCAATATCATCGGCCGTCGCCGTATCGTGAAAATCAATACTGATATTGGCAAGGATATATTGCGGCCCCATATGCATGGTTAGCACTTCATTGACATGCTCAACGCATTCGCTCTGATTGACGATATCGCGTATGCCCTGCACCACGAATTTTCTGGCGCTTTCACCGATGAGCAAACCCTTGGTTTCATAAGCCAGCCACATGGCTGTAAATGCCAGCAGCAATCCAATGGCAATGGAAGCCAGCGCATCAAACAATGGGGTACCAGTGATATCCCCCAACACAACACCGGCAAGCGCCATAACCAGTCCCAGCATAGCCGCCGAATCTTCAAACAACACCACGAACATGGTGGGGTCCTTGCCTTTTTGTACGGCCTCAATATAACCAATGGGCCCCTTAACGCTGGAAAATTCCTTGAGTGCAAAAAACCAGGCTCCCCCTTCAAAGACCATGGCCAGCCCTAACACTATGTAATTGATAGTGGGGTCACCGAGGGGTTCCGGGTGTAACCACCGGTGCACGCCTTCGTAGATGGAAATGCCGGCGCCCAGTGCGAAAACTAAAATCGCAACGACAAAAGACCAGAAATAAATTTCCTTGCCGTAACCGAAGGGAAAATCCGTGTCCGCCGGCCGTTTCGCACGGTGCAAACCGTACAGCAACAGACCTTGGTTTCCGGTATCTACCAACGAATGAATACCTTCGGAAAGCATGGCGGAACTGCCACTAATCCCCGCCGCAACAAACTTGGTAATCGCGATTAATGTATTACCTGCCAGTGCGGCGAAAATAACTTTCTTTGACGATCCTGCCATAAAGAATTTTTTTGTTTTATTAAGTTGGCATTAACAGCAAGTTTTGCTCAACGATTGCGGTGCCGCCACAACTGGAAGGTCGCGTATTCCAGGTAGTCCTTGCTGAGTATATAATCCAGCACCCCGTTTAGTCGGTAAAAACGAATCACCGAATCGATACGTAATATTTCCTCACCGTTTTCATCGTAAAATATAATTGTCGGCGAATAATACAGCCCCAACTTGTCCGCCCATTGTTTCGCGGTCAGCTTTTCGCCGGAAGGCGTCACCACCGGCGTATCGGATTTACGGTCCAGTTGCACCACCTTTATCTTCTCGAACTTGCCGACGATATCCTTATCCTTCAACGGACCGGCATGCAATACGTTACAAGAGTGGCAAGTAGGTTCCTCGAAAAACACGGCCAGCGTGGTTTTGGCGGCTTTCTTTGAGCGATCCAGGTTGTATGGCGGTTTACTGAAAATTCGGTTTTCATTGAGTTCACTTTCCTCCAAAGCGCTCACCGATTCGCCACGCGCAAAAAACGACCGCAGCGGTTCGTACAGGTAATGTTTGTCGGCCACAAATTCGAGAATAGCCCGAAACTGGTAGGGCGGATGATAACCGGTCAGGCGCAGCACTTCCCGCCCGTCCACATCCACAAATAAAAACGACGGTGTAAAATTAGTACGCAGCTTGGCAGCATACGTTTTCTCGGATTTGTAAACCTTGCCATTATAGTCGGTAACCTGCCGGTCACCGCGCACATCAATGGCAACGACGTCAAAGTGCTTGCGCGTGTAGGTCACAATTCCCCGGTCGGCCCAGTTCTTCTTTAAATGGATTTTACAATAAGGACAGTCCTTACGGCCGAAATACAGTATGATCCCCCATTTTCCCGCCTTTCTGGCATCATCCAGGTCCGTTTTTAATTCCAGAAAGCTCAGCTTGAACCAGTCCGGCAGGACCAGGTCCTGCTCTAGCGGCCTGTCATCAAATTCGATAAACTCTGCAGCTGAATCCGCGACGGCCGGGTGGGCATACAGCCCAGCCATTGTCACGGACAGCCACCAGCAAACAACACCCGGCAGGGCGCGTTTTAGTATATCGAATACGACCATATATTATAGATATCCTGTTGTTTTTTATAAGAATTTAGTAACATATGAGTTATGGTATTTACCCTTCAACCAACAGCCAGGCCACGATACCGGCCACCAGCCGGTGAGCCGGTTCCAACAGTAGTTAGCAACCTGTTATTATTATTGATTTTTAATGAAATATCGACTCCACTCAGTACTTAAGAATTGATCCCTATTGTCGATATCAGTATCGAATAAGTCGTTAAATTAAATATCGATTTACAGCCGTTCAATGATTTTATACAACCCCACTCACTATTAACGGACATTAGCAGCGAGAATTAAAATGATCAGCAAATTAAGCATCATCACTATCGTATTCATGCTCATCAGCACCACGGCCGCGGCGGATAACCTGGCAAAAGACAAAAAACGCCTGGAAAATCTGCAGGTGGAGCTGAAGCAAAAAAAGGAAGCTTTGGAAAAGCAGAAAAAGGACGTCAAGGCAATGGAGAAAAAACTGGAATGTAGGTACAACCTTTTGCAGTCCTATAATAAATGCGAGGAAAATAACAAAAAAGACTCGGAAGAGTATCTTAAGTGCATGGAAAAAGCCAAAACCGAAAACGGCGCGTGTCAGGATAACGCATAGCGCGGGGCTGACGGAAAATTGCTGAAGCCAGAGGCAATGCCGATGCCCCACATAAGTACCTAAAAGACCGACGACGCGGCCAACGACTTCAAAATGGCTTTTTCACTGAGACAAATATTTCCTTTCCTTGGTCCCGGTTCGGAACAAGCATCAGATGTCGATCTCCGTGACAACGGAAAAATTGTTGAGCTTTTTAAGCTCATGCGCGACGAACGAATCATTGTCAATATACGTTTTCCCGATACTGACATGGACTACAGCAGCCGCATTGTTGAAATTGATGATGACGGTTCTCGTTTTGCCCTGGATGAAATTTTGCCCGACAAAGGCAATACTCTCTTATGCAAAAAACGCGAAGTTGTAGCAAATGCAAGGGTCAGGGACGCGCAAATTTCGTTTAAGGCGCAGCTTATCTCCGCGCAAAATGCCAATCAATTCCAGACGTACTGGTGCAGCATTCCCGATTCAATCAACTACACACAACGACGGTCGGATTACCGGGTACCGGTCAATCCGGTGAACTTGTATGGAGTCACGGCAGAGCATGAACCGTCACATCGGTTACTGCGTGGCCAGGTTCATGATATTTCGGCGCAGGGAATAGGCATTGCATTTAAAAGTTCCCATATCATCAAACCAGGTGACCGATTGATACGTTGTCAGTTATCGTTGTCCGATAACGAAAAAATAAAATTTACCCTGGGTGTATGTCATATCGAGTCCACCACACCGGGCTCCATTATCGTCGGCGGCTCATTCATGGAACTCGATAACCGCTCCCGTCAATCATTAAGCCGGTTCGTACGGCAAATGGAACGGGCCGCGATCAAATCCTGATTTCATAACAGCAGTCTCCGGTCGCAACACGCCCGTTACTGCATGGATTTTTCTTCCAACCGCAGATAAATGAAATAGGCATTCATGTGGTTGGCCACAAACGCCGGCATGTCCTTGTATTGCGACCAGTCAGTTTGTTGGTAAGCCTGATCGAACGCAGTAAGGTTATCCACCGCCTCCCCCATGGTTTTATACAGGTACTGCAAATATCCCAGGGTAAATTCTCTTGCCTGTTGCGGATTGGTGGACGCCGGCCCATGGCCGGGAATGATCGCTGTTAACCCTTCGGTATCCAGTTCCTTTAACCGGCGCAGCCAGTTGTCGGGATTCGAACCCGCCACAAAGGGAATACGCCCCTCGAAAATCAGATCGCCGGAAAACAACACATTGTCCGGTTCCACGCGCATCATCATATCGCCATCGGAATGGGTGGAACCCAGTACCACCAGCTCAAGATTGACATCACCCACTTTAATTATTGTGTCTTTATCGATGATCCGGTCCGGTTTCACAAGGTGCGTATTTTCATCCACCCAGGGAAACAGGGATTCACGGCGTTGTTTGAGCCGCGCTGTCGCCGCATCCGAGGCGAGATACTTATTAGCACCGGCTGGGGCAATAATTTCCGCCCCCATATCCTTGAATACCTGCAGTCCATAAATGTGGTCGGCATGATAGTGACTGGTCACCACTTTAACCACCGGTTTATCCGTGACCGAGCGAATTTTGGTATACAGTTTATAAGCCAGTGAGGGCGTTCCCAGGGCATCAAACACCACCACACCTTCGCTGGTTACCACCACTCCTGCATTGGACATAAATCCCTGGTTGTCGGTGGGTGTGCCAGGCGGCCCTTCCACATAATAAGTATGGGGGGACATTTTTTTCAATTCCATGGCTACCGACGTGGATTCAATATCGTCTGGCCAGTTAACGGTCTTGACACCCGCGCGTTCAGCGGACGTTTCCGAGCCGGATTGACTGTCAGCTGCGGAGTTGGCGCTTTGTTGGGGAACCGGTTGCGGTGACTCACTGCACGCAACTTGCAACACAGTGAAAATGATGACTGATATAAACAAACTGACGGATAAAACTGGCCTGGTCATGAGGAACTACCGTTTCGCTTGGCTTTGAAAAATTGGGTCAACAGGTCACCGCATTCTGCGGCTAACAACCCGCCTTCAACCTCAACGTGATGATTAATGGTGGTATTGGCAAAAATATCAACGACACTGCCGGCGGCACCGGCTTTGGGATCGGAGGCGCCGAAGACAACGCGGTTGACCCTGGCGTGGATGATGGCGCCGGCGCACATAACGCACGGTTCCAGGGTGACATATAACGTTGTGTCCAGCAAACGGTAATTCGATAGTGTTTGACCCGCAGCGCGCAACGCCACCATTTCCGCGTGTGCCGACGGGTCGTGCCGACCGATAGGCTGGTTCCAGCCTTCACCGATGACCTGATTATCCTTGACGATCACGGCACCGACGGGAACTTCATTGTAAGTCTGGCCTTGCCTTGCCAGTTCTATGGCATGGCGCATCCAGTGCAGATCATGATCGGACATAGATTGGTTTAGCGTTGCCGGATTATTCCCACTCGATTGTAAACAAGCATGAAAATTCCTTTATTTTCAATGCCGTCATTCTTTACGTATGTGGCGATACCATGAAAAATACCATGTTCAAAATTTGTTCCTAATCTTCGCTGGAAAAATTGCCTAGAGAACGCTGCTACGCAGCACCCTAAGCGACCTTCCGATCCAGGTGTATGCTATCCTTCTTGCTCTTCTAGGTAATAGAAAACAAGCTAGGCCGCCTTTCATTTTTGAGGTCGATTCTAAATACATCAATCAAACGCCTCAACCACGAAATCCACAAAGGCGCGCACTTTTGCGGTGAGGTATTGCCGGTGTGGGTACACTGCATACACATCATATTGAATCTGGTCGTAATCCTCTAGGATAATTTTCAGGTCGCCACTCGCCACCTCCTGTTCACAGGTGAACAACGGCAATCGTGTAATTCCAATACCCTGTGCCACTAGCGCGACTTCGAGCGTAGAACTATTACACATTGCTCGGGGCGTCACCGTGACACTGGAGCGTACCCCATCTTTATAAAAATCCCATTGGGTCGGCATTGGCAATAGTGAGTAGGCGATGCAATCGTGATGGATTAAATCTTCCGCCCGTTTCGGGCAACCCCGGCGTTTTAGATAATCGGGCGAGGCCACGACAACCGCTCTGGACGATGTAAACTTGCGCGCCACCAGATTGCTATCCTTAATCTCACCGACACGAATCACTACGTCATAACCTTCTGCAACCACGTCGATGAGACGGTCGTTAAATTCCACTTCCAGTTTCACCTCAGGGTAGCGGTGCATAAATATTGCCAGGACATCGAGTAAATATATCGAACCGAAACTTACCGGTGCATTGATACGCAGCAAGCCGCTTGGCGTTTCCTGCAACTGGTTGATCGAACGCTCGGCGTTTTCCGCGTCAATCACAATCTGGCTGCAACGCTCGTAATACGCGCGGCCCGCATCGGTAAGACTGATGGTACGGGTGGTGCGGTTAAGCAGGCGGCTACCCAGGCGCTTCTCCAGGCGGCTGATCTCCTTGCTTACGTAGGAGGTGGAATGCCCCAGTGCGCGTGCCGCTGCCGTAAATGAACCGGCATTGACGAGCCCAACAAAAACGGCCACACCATCCAGTAAATCCGTCGTAGCGACTTTCTGGACCATTTTTTCCTTATTATAAGCTATTTGGAAATAATCTTTTTCTTTATAACCTATTAATTGCATTTTGTAAACAATATAGACTATGACCAGTTTAACCAATTCACCGGGCGTACCCAAAAAAACCATTTACTAGGAGATTGGCACATGAAAGTACTCGCATTCGCTGCCTCCAGCAGTACAAAGTCCATCAACCATCAACTGGTCCGTTACGCTGCTAGTCTGCTCGAAGAGGCAGAGATCGAGCTCCTGGACCTAAATGATTACGAACTGCCCTTATTCAGTGAAGATAAAGAAACCGAACTCGGTGAGCCCGCGCTGGCAAAAGCCTTTCTGGATAAGATCGGTAGCAGCGATGCGGTGATAATCTCATTTGCCGAACACAACGGCTCATACACCGTGGCCTACAAGAATATCTTCGACTGGGCCTCACGTATTAACCAGAAGGTGTTTCAGAACAAACCCATGGTTCTTCTTGCTGCCGCGCCGGGGGCAGGTGGTGCCGCCAGCGTTCTGTCAGCTGCCATCGCATCAGCGCCATTCTTCGAGGGTAAGGTAAAGGCCAGTGTTTCAGTGCCGAATTTCCATGAAAATTTTGATATCGAACACGGCCGTATCACAAATACTGTAATTAACACACAACTACTTACCGCTATCAATAGCTTGCTGGTCAATACTGCAATGGCAGTAAAACAGGTCATCTAAACGGAATATCTGGAGGGCGCTATGGAAATCTTGAAACGAGATAGTCTGAGAGAAGGGGGATTTGCCGGTTTAAAAGAGCATCGCCTTGTGAAAGATCCAAAACTCTTTGGCCCACACGAAAATAATGACGGCAGCTGGCCGGGTCTGGGCAACTTTGTCTTCCTCGCCGATGCTCGGTATATGCCGCACGGTGAAACACATATGCACAGCCATCATGAGCTAGATATTATCTCGGTATTGGTTGACGGGCGAATAGCACATCAAGGCTCCTTGGCACACGGCACAGATTTGTCGCGTAATGATGTACAGGTACAAAGGGCCGGCGGCGAGGGGTTCTCTCATAATGAGATCAACCCTGACGCCAGCTGGAACCGGATGATTCAAATCTGGGTATTACCCGAGGTCGCCGGCCAGGCATCAGACTATAAATTATATAAACCTGCAGCATGTGAGCTTACGCGTATCTATGGCGGCGAACACAATAGCAACGTAGACTTTCCAGCAAAAACAAAAATTGATGTTGCGCTGCTTGATAACGAACAAGAGATAGAAGTGGATGAACCTTTTCTTGCCTACATCACACGTGGCAAGGGTATTTTAAATAATAAATCGGTGGAAGATGGTAACTTGATTCGTGGTAGCTCAATCAGCTTTAAAGCCAGGTCTGACGTGCAACTAATAGTTATTCATACAGGATAAAAATACAATGTGTAACCGGCATGCAATAGCGTCCTTTACCTTCGTGATATTATTGCCATTGGTTTATTATATTCCACCATGGCTGACACATAATGTAAGCGACAATCATCTTTACGTCACCGTGCTTGCGGTTGCGATCATTGTCCCTATCGTCTCCTATGTTGCTTTACCGATTTTATTTAAAACGATTGAAATGATAAATGAAAAATAGTAGCTACTGGCATCCAGTTGCAGAAAGAGAGCAAGAACGTTCACAAGGTTGCGGGGTTGAAACAAGTATCTCCTGGAGCACCACTGGATGTTCGATGCGGTCAATGCATCACCTAAGGTTGGGGGATTTGAATCATACAATGGCTTCGAGTCTTATACCATCCCATTCCGCGACGCTCCAGGGAATGGCACAGCACAAGTCGACCACTAGTACTAAATGAAATGAACATTTACACAGCAGAAATTTTATGGTTCCGCTCAGGCGACAACTTCGTAGACAACTGCTATAGCAGAAGGCATATCTTGCGTTTCGACGGGGGGATAGAGGTTGCAGGATCTGCGTCACCACACATTGTACCACTCCCATATTCTGTGTTGGACGCGATCGATCCTGAAGAAGCCTTCGTTTCTTCACTTTCCAGTTGCCACATGCTTTGGTTCTTATCCATTGCCGCAAAGCGCGGATTCGTTGTTGATCAATATCAAGACATTGCCGAAGGAATCATGGAAAGAAACCCCAAGGGTAAACTAATGATGTCAGTAATTTGCCTTGCATCCCAAGGTAACATTTTCACGTGACCATATGCCAACTGCTCATGTACTTCAACAGTTGCATCATCAAGCTCATGAAGCATGTTTCATTGCGAACTCTATAAAAACTGAGATTCGCTGTGAGCCGAGGTAGAACGCTCTCACAAGGAGATCAAGCGCATGTTATGCTCTAAATCCAAGCAGATGGACTTTCAAATAGGGAATTATCATGGCTTTGAGATGGCGCATTGCCTCAATTGTGCTGTACCGGGATATCTGGTTGTGTCGCCCCGTGTTCGAACTCTGTCCCTCAGCGATTTACCGCTTACCGAACAACAAGAGTTGGGGCCGGCACTTACCGCCGCTACCTCTTTGATCGAAGAGGCTGTAGCTCCGATTAAGATTTATTGCGCACAGTTCGCCGAGGCAACCCCGAATTTGCATTTCCACGAATTTCCCAGAACGCACGCGCTCACTTCCGAATTCCTCCGTTCGTTCCCGGAACAAGGCGAGCTGATTCATGGTCCCATACTGCTCGACTGGGCCCGAGATCGATACGCTGCCTCGGAGGTCGAGGTGTGGGGAGCGGTGTCATCCACTGTCTCTTATCTCCGAAAAGCGTTTAGCCGCATAACAAGTCGGTATATCTTATGAATAGATTATATTTAGCACTGATTATTGGAGTTATTTTAGGCGCCATGCACTGGGCAATAGCCCCATTTGTATCTGATGGAATAGAGCCTTCTTATTATAGTGGAACGGGGTTTTATATTGGGCAATCAGTTTTATCGATCATTGCCATTATTCTTGGTTACAAGCACGGAATGAAACATGTACTCATATATGTTTTTGGGGTTTATATCAGTTTAAATCTTTATCCTGTCATATTCTACTTTTCCAAGGTAACGGTATATGCAGTATATGGCCTGTATACTACATTATCCTTTTGTTTATACCCGTTTATATTCGGCATGGTTGGGAAAGCAGTTAAGTTAGGTTGTATAAAATACAACAAATCGCTTAAGCCAGGGACACCTAAAGGAGGACAGCAATGAGCAACACCTTACTTAACCCAGCTATCCCACAATTGCCAACCGGCGATATTGAGAAAACGGCAGAATTTTTCGTCTCCAAACTCAACTTCAATATTGTAGAGAAGTTTCCCGAATACAAGCACCTAATTATCAGGAGAGGAAGTGCGGAAATTCACTTCTGGCAAGCACCAACTGAATCAGAGGCAAAGGCGATCGCAGTTCAAAGCAGTTGCTACATTCGGGTCGTAAACATCGAAATATTATTCGCAGAGTTCATGGCTAACAGTGCCCCCTTTTGCTTACGAAAAACAAAACAACCATGGGGAATGTATGAAATGCAGATCAATGATCCCTATGGTAACGCAATCCGTTTTGGTGAGGAGTATATAGAGCACAACATAATAACTGCTATACGTCGAACAAGCCTACCCTTGTGCAAATTCTACATGTGCCAATCGCAAATTAATCTTGTTTGGATAGCTCAACACTGGCCGAGAGGCCAAGCAGAACATCAAAATCTGTAAGTAAAAAACATGACACAGCTAGGGTTCCAGATCGACCAAGCGACCGAGGCAGACCTTGAAGGCATTATGGAACTCCAGGCGGCAAATCAGGCTGAGAATGGTGGTAGTTTGTCGGCCAACCTGCCTCGTTCACGAATCGTCACAATGATGAATAATACGCCGCTTATAGTAGCGCGCCGCAACACCCAGGTTGTTGCCTTTCTCATGACGAGTACACGCACGATGAATACCGACGTACCCATTATCCGCGCAATGCTCGATGCATATCCCGGTACGGATGATGCCTACGTTTACGGACCAATCTGTGTTGATGCCAAAGAGCGCGGCAAGGGATTGGCGCGAGCCATGTTCGCCAAATTGCGGGACATGCAACCAGGACGAGAGGGCATTCTCTTTGTACGTCGAGACAACATGGCTTCCCTTCGCTCACATGAGAAAATGGGTATGCATGAGGTCGCTAATTTCGAATTTAGAGGAGTAAACCATGCCGTTCTTAACTATTTTGGATAAAGCTCAATCCACCAGAGTAAAGTGGTAGACAACCATTTCGTTGCATGGAGCATCTAGATGCCCCCATTGAAGCATTTAGATTAGTCGCCAGATGGAAAAAGAAAAGGACGCATTTGACCTGAGATTCTGCTGCATTCAAGACTTATTCGATGAGTTGAGTGGGACTGACGTAATTTCGATTTCTACCCAGTAGATCTCATGTGGTCAGCAGATGATGCTGTGCACGAAGTTGATACGATGTGGGTGCGTAAATCAACTTATAAGGAAAAAGGATGCGGGGAATGACATTGGGGCGTAGCGGCATGCATATTGGCGTCTACTTCGAGCTAGTTATCGTAGTTCTACTCTGGGGACTAGTCCCCCTTGTTATGAAGACGACAGCGTTAACAATGCAGCCCGCCACATTTAATGTATTTCGCTTCGTATTGTCTTCCCTACTGTTGTTTGCCCTGTATAAACGCGACATAAAGCAGCAATGGAATAAAAATATCAATATGTTGCTTGCGTCAGGTGCCTTTACCCTGTTTCCGTTCAGTTATTTCTTTCTGGTTGGCGTGAAATATGTTGGTATTTCAATGGCCGGAATGATTCAGGGAACGATTCCCGCGATGACCGTTATTATATCGGCATTCCTGATTCGTTCGCTGCCCACCAGGACGTCGTTGTTGAGTGTTGGTGTAGCCTATTGTGGCTTGTTGATTTTTATTGTGTATGGCGCACATGAATCATTAAGTACAGGGACGCAAAAAGAAACAGGTATTATGTATCTAACCTTGGCAATGGCCTGCTTCTCACTCTATACAATACTCAGCAAGCGGATAAAGAATGAAGTGCGTAATTCGGTTGCGATCTTTTATGCAAGTATTGGCGCGTTGGGAGGTTCGATCCCGATAAGTGTATATGAATACATCGATCATGCCAGTTTATCGATAAGCTGGAGTGGTGTTTTGGGTATTGCCTATATGGCAGTATTAGCCACTGCAACGAGTTTTATCCTGTATACCAGGGCGGTACGTTCGATTGGTCCCTTTACAGCGAGCATATTCACAAATTTCGTGCCGATTGTGATCATTATCTCCGGGGTGATCGGATTGGGAGAAAAAGTCAGTGCTGTTCAGGTATTTGCAATCTGTATGGTCGTGGCAGGTGTTATCATGTCAATCCTGCATGAGCGAAACGGGGTCGTGCACGTCAATGCACGACCTGTCTCTTAACTATAGAAAAATTTATCATTGGGACGTCCAGGCGTCAGATGCTGCAAAAGGCGGTGGTGCCTTAACCCGCGAGACAAGCCATCAGTCCCGTCCCCATTGGCTTGGGTATTGGGAGGCATCGGCGGACTCGTTACGCTGCTGTTGCTGGACAACAGAAAAGTCCCTGACGAGCTTGTTCTCGTGCTGGGCGGCTTCCTGTTGGGTCTGACCTTTGATACCAATTGAGCCAAAAAGCATTGGGCCTGCCCTTGACCTACCGGAAGTCATTCCCTTTGGCTTTCCGGCAAACGCTGATTTCAACTTTGCACTGTTCACTCTCGTACTACCCCAATTGCCCATGCCTGCCAGTGCCAGATGCTGCCAAACAGAAATGAGGATAAGTGATTGATGTTGTGAGCTAACTGTGTCTTGATGCCTGTGAGTGCCGGCTACTCCCACTCGATGGTTGCCGGCGGTTTACTCGAAATGTCGTAAGTTACCCGGGAAACACCCTGGACTTCGTTAATAATACGCCTTGATACCGTTTCGAGCAGCGTGTATGGCAATTGCGCCGCGTGTGCTGTCATGTAATCCAGCGTTTCGACGGCGCGCAATGCAATCACGTATTCGTAACGGCGCCCATCACCGGTCACACCCACGGACCGCACCGGCAGGAACACGGCAAACGCCTGATTGACCTTGTGATACAGATCGTGTTTGCGCAGCTCCTCAATATAAATGTGGTCGGCTTGTCTTAATATATCGGCGTATTCCTTGCGAACTTCACCCAGTATCCGCACGCCAAGCCCCGGGCCGGGAAATGGATGCCGGTAAACCAGTTCATGGGGCAAGCCCAGTTCCTCGCCCACCTTGCGTACTTCGTCCTTGAACAGTTCCCGCAATGGTTCAATAAGTTCCAGTTTCATCTCTTCGGGCAGTCCGCCCACATTGTGGTGGGACTTGATAACCTGGGCTTTGCCGGTAGCGGCCCCCGCCGACTCGATGACGTCAGGATAGATCGTGCCCTGCGCCAGATATTGAGCGTTTTTGAATTTCACCGCCTCTTCTTCAAAAACCTCGATAAACAGATTACCGATAATTTTGCGCTTTTGTTCCGGATCTGAGACGCCGGACAGCGCGCTGAGAAAACGCTGCTCGGCATTGACGCGTACCACTTTTACTCCCATGTGTTGTGCGAAAGTGGCCATGACTTCATCGCCTTCATTCAAACGCAACAAACCATTGTCCACGAAAACACACGTCAATTGATCGCCTATGGCTTTGTGCAACAACGCCGCCACCACTGACGAGTCCACACCACCGGACAGGCCCAAAATCACCTCACCATTGCCTACCTGTTCGCGGACCCGTTGAATACTGTTGTCCACAATACTGCTGGGCGCCCACAAGGTGTCGCAACCGCAAATGTCACAGACAAAACGTTGCAGGATGCGCTTGCCCTGCCTGGTATGGGTCACTTCCGGATGAAACTGGACACCGTAATAAAGCCGCTGCTCATCCGCCATGCCGGCCAGTGGTGAGTTGTCGCTACTGGCAATTTTGACAAACCCCGGCGGCAGTTCATCCACCCGGTCACCATGGCTCATCCACACATCCAGCAAACCGTAACCTTCAGGACTGATTTCATCCTCGATATCGGTCAGTAAGCGGGAATGATTATGGGCTCTTACCCGTGCGTAACCGAACTCGCTGTGACCTTCACCCACAACCTTGCCGCCAAGTTGCGCCGCCATGGTCTGCATGCCATAGCAAATACCCAGTAACGGCACTTTCAGTTCAAACACCACGTCGGCGGCACGCGGCGGATCAAACACGTTCACCGATTCCGGCCCGCCGGAAAGGATAATACCTTTTGGCTGGAACTGACGAATGGCTTCGGGGTCCGCGTCGTAGGCATAAATTTCACAATACACACCGATCTCGCGGACCCGGCGCGCAATCAATTGGGTGTATTGGGAGCCAAAATCTAGAATCAGTATCCGGTCGGCATGGATATTAGTGGCAGCGTTCAAGTGTCTGTCCTCGATAACAAATAATACCTAATTGTGGCGGTTGGCCCGCAGTGCCATGGTTTAGCGGTTTTCAGCATCTAATTTTAACGCAAAGGCGCAAGGACGCAGAGATTAAACATTTACCGGCGTTACAATTGAACCGTAAGGATTACGTCCGGACTTTTACAACAGCTACGGTTAATGATAAATCCAATCGTGTATCCGTAAAACAGTACTCCCGGTGAATTGCGGTCAGCCCATACCGTGGCACACACTACAATAGACCGATCCCAATAGCCGGGGCCGCCCCTGTCACCGTTTTGTGATCTTTGCGCCTTTGCGTTGAGTTTTATATAGCTCGGATTTCACCGGCACTAAAAAATTAGCAGCTTAAAAAGCTGCTAATTAATACTGCTGTTTCTTATTGAGACTTTATCGTGATCTTTCAATCGCCAAACTCGCCGGCGCCGGCATGTATAAACCAGCCCTAGACTTGATAGTTGGGCGCCTCTTTGGTGATCTGTACATCATGCACATGGCTTTCGCTCATGCCGGCGGATGTTACCCGGATAAACTGCGGTTTGGTGCGCATTTCGTCAATGGTCGCGCAACCGGTGTAACCCATGCTGGAACGCAACCCACCAAGCAACTGGTGAATAACCGGTTGCAATGGGCCTTTAAAAGGCACACGGCCTTCGATACCCTCGGGGACCAGTTTTTCCTTGTTGCTGTCTTCCTGAAAATAACGGTCGCTGGAACCTTCCTGGCCGGACATGGCGCCCAATGACCCCATACCCCGGTAAGATTTATAAGAACGGCCCTGAAACAGTTCCACTTCACCGGGAGCTTCTGCGGTACCGGCAAACATACTGCCCAGCATGACGCAGAATCCACCCGCCACGATGGCTTTGGCAATATCACCGGAATAGCGGATACCACCATCGGCGACCAGCGGAACGTTGTCATTTTTTAATTCCTCGGCGACGTTGGCGATCGCCGTGATTTGCGGCACGCCCACACCGGCAACAATCCGCGTGGTGCAAATGGAACCGGGACCAATGCCCACTTTAACGGCATCGGCACCGGCATCCACCAGCGCCCTGGCCGCCTCCGCAGTGGCGATATTACCGCCGATGACGTCCACCTCGGGAAAATGCTTTTTCACCCAGGCCACACGATCCAGTACCCCTTGCGAATGCCCGTGAGCAGTATCCACCACCAGTACATCAACCCCGGCGCCAACCAGGGCTTCCACCCGCTCGTCTGTTCCCTGGCCAACGCCCACCGCGGCGCCAACCCGTAACCGGCCCTGCTCATCCTTGGAGGCATTGGGAAATTCCGTAGCTTTTTGGATATCCTTCACGGTCACCAGGCCACGCAACTGGAACTTGTCATCTACCACCAGTAATTTTTCGATGCGATGTTCGTGGAGTAGCTTGAGTATTTCCTCTTTTTCCGCCCCTTCCTTGACGGTCACCAGTTTTTCTTTGGGTGTCATAACATTAGAAACCGAACTGCTGTATCGGGTCTCAAAGCGCAAATCCCGGCCGGTGACAATGCCCACCAGTTCTTCGCCCTGCACCACCGGGACGCCGGAAATATTGCGTGCCCGCGTCAATTCCAGGACTTCCTGGATACTGGTGTCTGGGGTGACGGTTATGGGTTCCTTGATAACACCGCTTTCGAACTTTTTGACCGCCCGCACCTGATGGGCCTGTTTTTCCGGCGTCATATTTTTATGAATAATTCCAAGGCCGCCTTCCTGCGCCATACTAATCGCCAGACGCGCCTCGGTCACCGTATCCATGGCCGCCGATACCATCGGTATATTGAGTTCGATGTTGCGTGTTATCCGGGTACGTAAACTGACATCCTTGGGCAAAACGTTGGAATGAGCCGGGAGCAGCAGTACGTCGTCGAACGTGAGTGCTTCTTGAACAATTCGCATAATGGAATTCCCTGGTGGGGTGAAATTTCGATGTGCGGCATTATAAAGATTGACGTTCACGGGGTAAACCTGTAGGTTAATTGGGATTGCTAACTATGGATTCCTAAAGCTATTTGGTCTACATTTTCTGATAATAACGTAACGTCTGGATCTATAGCTTCCCGTTAAAATATAAATACATCAGTGGAGGAGAATTGATGAAGAAATTAGCTCTAGCTATTGCGGTGACTACCCTTTTCACACTGAGCGGTTGCAGCCTGTTCCAAGGTGGCGGTGGCAGCATGAGTTCATCCGGCGGCGCCAGCCCTGAAGTCGAAAAGATGATCAGTGAAGCCGAAGCAGCGATTAAAAAAGCTAAATCAGTGGATGGCGAATGGCGCGATTCTGTCAAAAAATACCTGAAAAAAGCCAAGGCAGCTGCTGCCAAGGGTGATAACGACAAAGCGCTGAAACTGGCAAAAAAAGCCAAATTCCAGGGCGAAATGGGCTATCAGCAAGCTGTTGAGCAAAAAAACGCGGGACCCTGGTTATTCTAAGCACCGGTTATTGTAAAAAATACGTATTTTCGTAATTAAGAGAAAAAAGCAGGAAGCCGTCGCGACCTGCTTTTTCTTTTTGTAAAACTTAAAATCCGCAGCGCTGGCAAAATATTTAACAACCCTTCGCATGTCTCCGAAATCCGGCACCACGGACGCAGATAACGATATCAATTTCAACGATATCTATAGTGTTTCCGAACTTAATCGCGAAGTCCGGTCGCTCATCGAAACCCGCTTTCCCTCCATCTGGGTGCAGGGGGAAATTTCCAATGTCGCCCGCCCGGCATCCGGCCATATCTATTTCAGTCTCAAGGACGAATCCGCCCAGGTACGTTGTGCCATGTTTCGCATGAGCAACCGACTGCTGAAGTTCCGTCCGCAGGACGGCATGCAGGTCCTGGTGCGTGCCAGCGTCAGCCTCTACGAAACCCGGGGTGATTTCCAACTCATCGTCAGTCACATGGAGGAAGTGGGTGATGGTGTATTACGGCGAAAATTTGACCAGCTCAAAGCCGCGCTGGCACAGGAAGGACTGTTTGACGCGGAACACAAACAGGATATTCCCGCCTTCCCCAACCGGGTGGGTGTTATTACGTCCCCCAGCGGTGCCGCCATCCGTGATGTACTCAGCGTTTTCAAGCGCCGGGCGCCGGAAATCCCCATACTGATTTATCCCATTCCGGTACAGGGTGATGACGCCCCGCCCCGCATCGTACACATGATTCGCAAAGCGTGTCGGCGGCGGGACTGCGATGTGCTGATTCTGACCCGCGGCGGCGGTTCACTGGAGGATCTGTGGGCATTTAACGACGAACAGGTCGCGCGGGCAATATTTGAATGCGATATCCCCATTGTCTGTGGCGTCGGCCATGAAATCGATTTTACCATCGCCGACTTCGTGGCGGATGTGCGGGCTCCGACACCCTCGGCCGCTGCGGAACTGATCAGCCCGGACCGCAACACCTGGCTTGCGCATATTGAGCGCACCCAGGCCCGGCTGGTGCAGCTTATTACCCGGACCATTGCCAATAGCCGGCAACAAGTCGACTGGCTGGCGAAACGTATTCAACACCCCCGGCAACGTATCCAGCACATGGCGCAGCGCCTCGATGAAATAGAACAGCGACTCGTTCACGTACAGAAAATCAGCCGGCAATCGGCGGCCGCTCGGCTGGCGGCACTTGCCACCCGTCTGGAGCACCGTAATCCGCGCCATCGGCTGGAAAAACTGGCCATGACGCAACAGGCCTTAACCGCACGCCTGATCAACGCCATACAGACGAAGCTGCAGTCCTCCCAACACCGCGTTGGCAGTCTATCACGGGCGCTGGAGGCGGTGAGTCCTCTGGCAACCTTGAATCGCGGCTATGCCATTGTCAAAAAACGCGACGATGGCACAATCGTGCGCGATGCGACGCAATTGAAAAAGGGGGAACAGTTGGTCACCCGATTTCAGCACGGTCACGCGCTGTCAACAGTCGATGAAACCGGTGATTCCTGAACTTGGCAAAATTCCTGCAACTTTCGTCAACCAAAGCTGAAACCAAATCGCACAAAAAACAGTCAGAAAACATGATGAAAACAGCCAAAATCCAATTCCTTTTCCCATTGATACTATTGTTGTTACCGGGCCTGGCACCGGCGGTCACGTTACCCAAAGCCAACCCGGTGCCAGGTGGAATCGCGGTTGTCCCGCTGGGCGTCCAGTCCGCCACCGCGCCAATGGTCACCTTCAACGATCACCGGGTCATGGTCGCCCCCGACCCCAAAAAGCAACACCACTGGTTGGCGATTACCGGCATCCCGCTGAAAGCGAAAAAAGGCGAACACCAGCTCATCGTCAAATCCAATCCCAAGACACTGACAGTCACGTTTGACGTCAAACCGAAAAAATACAAGGCCCAGTACATAACCCTCAAGAACAAACGCAAAGTGAATCCGTATAAAGATGACCTGAAACGCATTAAAAGGGAGAAAAAGGAAATCGTGGCGTCGTTGCGCCACTGGTCCGAAACCAATGCACTCAATACGGATTTTATGCTTCCGGTCACCGGCCGCTTAAGCAGCCCGTTTGGTTTACGGCGTTTTTTCAATAAACAACCGCGCAAACCTCATAGTGGTATTGATATCGCCGCGCCGGCGGGCACACCGATTCTGTCCCCCGCCGACGGTACAATCCTTACCACCGGCAACTATTTCTTTAACGGCAATACCGTCTTTATTGATCATGGCCAGGGCCTGATCACCATGTACTGCCACATGTCGAAAATCAACGTCAAGCCGGGCCAGAAAGTCAAAAAAGGCGAGCAAATCGGCGCCGTTGGAAAAACCGGGCGGGTCACAGGCCCACACCTGCACTGGGGTATCAGCCTGAACGACGCCCGCGTCGATCCCGGCCTGTTTTTCGACAATTTGCAAAAACAGGTAAAAAGAAAAAGATAATCCACCCGACAAACCTCCCGTCCGCCTGCCCTTTAAAATAGGCTTGCGTAAAACACCGGCAACCGGTATTTTTACGCGTCGATCGTGGACCACGATCCTGACTTGTCCATAACAAATCCATAACAAACGCTGTTTTACTGTTGATGAAAACAATCGCCGGAAACATCGTCAAACATAAACTGTTTGATCATTTTATTATTGCCCTGATCTTATTGAACGGGGTGGTATTGGGCGCGGAAACCTCCCCTGCCCTGGTAGCCCAATATGGCCAGTATTTGCAGCTGGCTAATAACATCATACTCGGCGTTTTTATCATTGAAGCCATTCTCAAAATCATCGCCGTGGCCCCACGTTTTAAACTCTATTTCGGAGATGGCTGGAACGTATTTGATTTCTCCGTGGTGGTGCTGTCGTTAATACCGTCTACCGGTGACTTTGCCATGATCGCCCGGCTGGCGCGCCTGTTGCGGGTGGCGCGCCTGATATCCACCATTCCGGAACTGCGGCTCATTGTCAGTACCCTGGTGCGCTCTATTCCCAGCATGGGTCATGTGCTGCTACTGATGAGCATTATTTTTTATATCTATGCCGTCGCCGGTTATCACCTGTTCCATGAACACGATCCCACTCACTGGCGTAACCTGGGAATCTCTTTATTGACCCTGTTCCGGGTGGTGACCCTCGAAGACTGGACCGATGTGATGTACAAGGCCATGGAACTACATCCGCTGGCCTGGATATATTTTGTGAGTTTCGTGGTGGTGGGAACCTTCGTTGTGATCAATTTGTTTATTGCCGTGGTCATTAATAACCTGGAAGAAGCCAAACATGAAAGACTCGAAGAGCTGGAAAGGCCCACATCACGCGACGAAATCATCAGGGAACTGAAACAAACCCAGCAAGTGCTGGCAAAACTGCAAACCAAGCTGTCAAAGATGTAATTGAGCGGCCCGATCCGTCGGTGCTGGGTTACTCCGTAGCGCCCAGTTGCTCCGCCCTGTGCCAGCGCCGTTTCATTTCTTCCTCCGCCACATCAACTTCCCACGTACTGCAATGATGCTCCACAAGGTTGGCCAGCGCGTCGATGTGGTCGCTACGGTCGTTGAGCGCCGGAATATAATGATAATGCTTGCCGCCTGACTCCAGAAAAGCATGACGGTTTTCCTGGTCGATTTCTTCCAGGGTTTCCAGGCAATCGGCGGAAAACCCCGGACAAATGACATCAACACGCTCGGTGCCTTTTTTGCCAAGTTCGCGCAACGTATCAATGGTGTAAGGTTCCAGCCATTGCTCGCGGCCAAAAATGGACTGGAATACCACCTGCCATTGCGATTCCCCCAGTTGCAGTTTTTCCGCCACCAGACGCGCGGTTTTCTGGCATTGGCAATGATAAGGGTCACCGGTGAGCAAGAACCGCTTTGGCGTGCCATGGAAAGAGAACAGCAGTTTTTGCGGTTTTTCATGTTGCGACCAGGCCTCTTCAATGGAATTGGCCAGCGCCGCAATATAGTTAGGATCATCATGGTACTGGTTAATAAAACGCAATTCCGGTATCCAGCGCCAGGCCTTTACGGTTTGAGCAATGGCATCAAAAGTCGATGCCGTGGTACTGGAGGAATATTGCGGATATAACGGCAATACCAACAATTGTTGCGCATTGGCCTGGCGTAGTTTTTCCAGCGCCGATGCAATTGACGGATTGCCGTAACGCATACCCAGTTCCACCACAAACGGTTGCTTCAGGTGATCTTTCAGTTTTGCGGTAAGCGCCTGCACTTGCTTTTTCGATATAGCCAACAAGGGCGCACCATCCCCCGCCTTGTCCCATATTTTTTGGTAGGCGTGGGCGGATTTTGCTGGCCTTATTAACAGGATTATCTGTAAAATGAACCACCATAACACGCGGGGCATATCGACAATTCGGGGATCCCATAAAAATTCCCGCAGGTACCGGCGCAGCGCCGAGGACTTGGGTTCATCCGGCGTTCCCAGGTTAGTTACCAATATTCCCAATACCGGTGGCTGATCGTGCCTGAATTGAGGAGGGTTTGTCGGTTTATTCATCAGTTTTTAGCTTTATTGTTGGCGTTGCTTTTACCATAATAGCTGGCAGGCCAAGTATAACGGGAACGCCCTCAGAAACGCCAACCGAAACGACAACCGAAACGACAACCGAAACGACAACCGAAACGACAACCGAAACGACAACCGAAACGACAACCTAAAGTAGCCCCAGTTGCAGCCGATATTTGGCCCAAAATGAGCAAGGCCACTGGTTTTGCTAAATGACGTAAGGTGAATACAATAAATATTCAGCTCCGCTTAAGTCAATATTCTATATTATTTCTAAATTTACTCCGTTGTGTGGGAAAACCGTGATAACGACACAAACCCGGTTGTTTATTATTATCGTTGTATCCTTGACCGAAGCGCTGACCACGGCATTCAGTGTGGCCGCGAGTTTACCCGCTCAGTCCGGCGCAGTACCCGAAGAGCTGCGCGGCATATTAGTGGACGAACCGGCAACACTGCCATCTTTCCAATTGCGGGATCAGCAAAACCAGCCGTTCGGACCACCCCGCTTCAAAAATGCCTGGACTTTTGTGTATTTCGGCTACACGCATTGCCCCGATGTCTGCCCCACCACGTTAACGGCAATGGACGACGCAGCCGATCAACTGTCAAAACTGGATACCGGCAATCATAACATTCAATACATGTTCGTCAGCATAGACCCTGACCGGGATAACCCGAAATCCCTTGGCGAATACGTCAAATATTTTAACGCTAAATTCATTGCCGCCACCGGCGACACGCAGCAACTTAAAAAACTGGCTGATACCCTGCACATCAAATTCCAGCGCGTTGATATCACCGAAAATGAATATGGTTTCAACCACAGCAGTGCGATGCTGTTAATCGATCCGCAGGCAAGGTATTATGCGCGTTTCCGTGCCCCGCATTATGCTGAAAAACTCTTCACTCAATTCAGGAAAGTTCTTGCTTACAATAAATACGATAAATAACGAGGTATCTATTGATGTTGTATCAAAAAATTAAATTGCTTTTATTAACGGCCGGCTTATTGGCACTGGCTCCCGCACTGGCATGGGCGCACACCGACGGTGGTATTGTTATTGAGAATGCCTGGGTGCGGGAAGCGCCGCCGGTCGCGAAAATGTTGGCCGCTTACATGACCATTGAAAACCATACCGATAAAGAACATGTCTTGACTGGCGTTACGTCCGCCAGCTTCAAAAAGGTTGAAATGCATAAAAGCATGCAGAAAGACGGTATGGCAACCATGCAAAAACAGAAACAGCTGACCATTCCCGCCGGCGGTGAAATCAAGTTGCAGCCCGGTGGATATCACCTGATGCTGTTCAATCCGTCCAAGCCGTTAAAAGCTGGCGATGAAGTGAGTTTTACCTTAACGTTCGCCAATGGCAGCGTCACGACGATCACCGCCAAAGTAAAAAAAGCCACCGGCGGCCATGATATGAAAAACATGGACATGAATAATATGCACCACGATCACTGATGTCCCACTACCCGGCACCAAAAGCGAAAGGCCATCACGGCACGGTTGGCGCGTCGTTCATCGATCGGCTCAAGGCCTGGCCGCAATACCTGCTGCCCCATTACCTGCTCACCGACCTGATGTACCTGTTGACACGCAGCCGGGTACGCTGGTTGAAAAACAGTTTTATCCGCTGGTTTGCCCATCAATACCGGGTGGATATGTCCCTGGCGGTTAATGAACAACTAACCGTTTACGATCATTTTAATGCGTTTTTTACCCGGCCACTAAAACCGGAGGTGCGCCCCGTTTGCAATACACCCGGCAGCATTGCCTGCCCCGTCGACGGTACCGTCAGCCAGGCAGGTCACATCGCCGAGGAAGCGGTTTTTCAGGCTAAAGGCCATGACTATTCGTTAACGGCGTTGCTGGCCGGCCAAACACAATGGGTCGACACGTTCCGCAATGGCAACTTTATTACCATGTATCTCTCGCCCCGGGATTATCATCGGATACACATGCCCGTTGACGGAACACTGCAACAAATGACCTATGTACCGGGCCGGTTGTTCAGCGTCAGCCCCGCCACCACACGCGCAATACCCAACCTGTTTGCCCGAAACGAAAGGGTTATATGCTATTTTCAAACGCCACTGGGCCCCATGGCCATGATACTGGTGGGTGCGCTGTTCGTGGGCAGCATAGAAACCGTGTGGCATGGCATGGTCACCCCACCCCATGGTAAACACATGGCCCATTGGGACTATAACGAAGGTGGCAATGCTGATGCGGCGGCGCTGACACTGCGCAAAGGCGAGGAAATGGGACGCTTTAACATGGGATCAACAGTTATTCTGTTACTGGGCGAACATGTAGCGCAATGGAACACCAACGCTGGCGCCATGGTTCAAATGGGCCTGCAAATCGGTACAAGCCGCCAGTAATAAGGCTACTGTTTGAGGCACTGAAGATAAACCAGGCATTTTTTACAGGTAGATGTTATGGATAGGAGGATGTATGTTGTTATCCTGGATCAATGCATCTGGTCCGGCTGTTTGTAACTCATAATTTCCTGCAACGAGCGAAAGACACTGGTATCGAATGCCTGAAACTTCAGACCCACCCCTTCACCGGTCACCCGCACGATACGCGCGGGCAGGCTGTGCTTGATGGGTGTTTGTCCGGACAAAAGATGCACCACCAGTTCAATATTCTCGTCCTGCGTCATTGCGTAGGTTTGTTCCATATCTAAAAACGCACCGCCGAGGCCGACGTCTCTCGAGGTACAGGAACAGACCTTTTGCCCGTTCCGAAACACATCGACGTTCAACCGCAGTTGTCTACGATCACTCCAACGATTTTCCATCATACCCCCATGGGTACGCCGCACCTGTTCGAATGAATAAGGTAACGGTTGTCCCCAGTTACATATGGCAACAGCTCCATCCGTTGATTTGCCGCTGCCAATTCCCAACAAGAACCAACATTCTATGGAATCTGTGGCCAGTGAAACCTGCCAGC